>CAZCJI010000177.1:0-6774 GCA_964498625.1 uncultured Rhizobium sp. | reverse complement strand
AATAGACCTCGTCGGACAGGATCAGGAGATCGTGCTTG
Source organism: uncultured Rhizobium sp. (assembly GCA_964498625.1). Taxonomy (GTDB): domain Bacteria; phylum Pseudomonadota; class Alphaproteobacteria; order Micropepsales; family Micropepsaceae; genus Rhizomicrobium. The sequence continues at coordinate 6,736 of CAZCJI010000177.1, read as the reverse complement.
ATCGCGAGACCGGCCAGTGCCTGCAGTTCTTCTAGCGAATAGACACGGCCTGTTGGGTTCGCCGGATTGACCAGACAAATCATCCGCGTTTTCGCCGTGATGCGCGCCTCGATGGCGGCGGGATCGATCGCGAAATTGTTCTTCGCATCCAGCGGCGCGAGCACCACCTTTCCGCCAGCGAGTTCGATCTTGTTGATGTGCTGCGGATAGTGCGGCGACAGCAGGATCACCTCGTCGCCCGGATCAACCGCCGCCATGAACACGGCATAGGACGCATGAGTGAGCCCGTTGGTGACGACGATCTCGTTCTCGCCCACTTGCATGGCGTTGTGCTCGGCCAGCCGCTTCGCGATGGCGCGGCGCAGCGCGATATTCCCGCGGAAATCGCCGTAATGGACCTCGCCGCGCTGCAACGCAGCAATGGTGGCATCCTTGATGTTCTGCGGCGTGTCGAAGCTCGGCATGCCGACTTCGAGATGTATGAGATCGGCGCCGCCCGCCGCCAGTTTCGCGGCCTTTTCATACATTCCGAAGCTTTTTGGTGAGCTCGCGCTAATCCGATTGGCGGGCCACTTCATGGTCTTTACCGGCGATTCATTTGCGACCCGGACTATAAAGCGGGCGACAGAACCGCGCGCAACCTTTCAGACAGGCGCACGTTGTTCGTGTTGGAGCAATGCGACGTTGGGAGGCGTCAAATGTTCCTAAAGTTGGGTGCGATAGGGGCGGTTTTCTCGATCATCGCGACCGCGCAAGCGTCGGCGGACGATTTGACGCTGCCGGACGCGCCGCAGATCACGCAGAGCGCCGGGCTTGACGAGCCGATCCGTCAGATCGCGGATACACCCGCCGGGTGCGAGGTACTGGACAAGGACTTTCCGGGCCTGCGGCAGCACGCGATGTATGATTTCTTCAAATCCATGTCGCTGAACCAGATCGCGGCCCTTTCCAAGGGGCAGATCACCCAGGAGATGTTGGCACAGGCGCAGACCGATATACTGGCGCTCCATGCAACGGACGCTCAGGCCGGCAGCGCGACGCCGATCAGTACGACACCCGTCAGCGCAACACCGGTCAATACAACGACTATCGCCGCCACGGAGCCCTAAGGTGCGGGCATCGTCGCGAGCACAGTCCGGTCGTCGATCATTCCCGACAGCTTGGCGATCCCGTCTGTGTCCCGGTCGTTCCATGTCGCCGTAAGCTTGGCCTTCGCGCCGGATTTGTCCGCGAAGGTCAGATGGGCCTGGATAGCACCATTGTGCAGATCCCATTGCATGGCACCGGAAACCGCGAGGTCTTCCGCCCAGCGAACATCGTTCAGCTTGTAGCTCGCGACCAGTCTGGGCTGGCTGTAGCTCCATGTTCCGCCACGCAGCCCTTTTCCCGTGCCGCCGTAGTTGATGTACCAGCGCGCGAGCACATCGCCCGCGGTCTGCACCGCCGCTGACGCCAGCGCCAGATCGTGCGTGTTCGCCGTATCGCCGGAGTCCGGCGTCGCCGGGATCGCATCCGCCGCATGCCGCGCGAAGAACGGCACCAGGCGCACAGGATTGATCTTTGCCGCGCAGGACGTGTCGCCGGTCTGCAGCGTGGCGACGAAATTGCGCACGATCTGCTCAGCGCAATCGTCAACATCGTCCACGGCGACGACGTGGAAACTGTTGGCGACGATCAGCTGCTGGCCATGCGGATATTGCGAGGTCACGATGGCGCCTTCCGCCGCGGTCGTCAGCATATCGAGCCCGCCGTTCAGCACCAGGGTCGGCGCGTCGGTGAACTTCGATCCATCGGGGATCGGTATGCCCGGCGTGTAGGGCGGATTGTGGATTGGCCAGTCCAGACAGAAATTCAATACGCTGATGTCGATCGGCACGGTTTCGAACTGTTCGATTGTCAGCGGGTCGTAGGTTTTGGGGTTGTTCTGCTCGCGGCGCGCAATCGCGGCATCGCGCTGTTTGTGGCGATCGCTGACCGGCGAATTCATGTCGTAGATCTGCTGATAGTCCATGCAGCTCACGGCCGAAAACAGCCCATACGAATATTGGCGCGGCGGTTGCGGATATTCGTCAGCCAGATTCTCCGACCCCAGCCGCACCAGCGGCGCGGGATCGTTGTTGTCGAACCAGGCGCGGATCGCGGCATCGAGCTCGCGATAATTGATCGGCCCCTCGGTGCCGCCGTACAGCATCAAGCCGATCAGGCCCGGATCGACGGTCGTATGGTGCATCTTGCCCTCACCGTCCGGTTCACGCCCGCTGATCGGATTCTTCGCGACATAGTCCACCACCTTGCGGATACGATTGAGCGAACTTCCTTCCAGTCCGGCGCAATAGGGCGAGAGTTTGCAGACTTCGTTGAACCCTTTGCGCACGACGTCGCCGGCGTGGGAATACCACGGCGTCTCGCCGATCACCGGATAGGCGCTGTCGAGCACGACGCTGCGCAACCGGTTGGGATAGAGCCCGGAGAACACCTGCCCGAAGAACGTCCCATAGCTGTCGCCGTAATAGTCGATCTTGTCGATGTGCAGCGTATCGAGCACGGCGGCCATGTCTTCGGCGGCGAGCGTGGTGCCATAGAGGTCCGCGGTCTTGCCAAGGGAACGCCCGCAGGCGCCGACATCGGACGGCGTGCGGAAAAGCGTGTGCTGCACGCTCGGGCAACGGATCGCGCCGGAGCGCCCCGTGCCGCGTTCGTCGACCATCACCATGTCATGGTCCTGACGCAGCGGCCTGAACAGTTCAAGATAGCCATAGGCGCTGCCGAAGGTGGAGAAGCCCGGGCCGCCTTCCTGCGCCACGATCGTTCCTGCTGTCGGCTTGGCGGAATCCAGATGTTTGTAGAGCCGGTAGGCGATGGAGATATTGCCCTTCACACGGCCGGTGGGATCGAGTGGCCTGAGCAAGCTTCCGCAGACCGCATCCTTCGGGCAATTCGTCCCGCCTTCATCCTGCACCGGGCGTGCATAAATTTGTGTCGCCCAGAACACGGCCAACGCCGCGATCGCGAATTGCATTTTGCGCATCACAGAACTCCAGCACTGATCCGGAACTCTGATGCTTCTTCGCGGGGGGAACAAGGCGCGCATACGACAAGACGCGCATCGCGGAGGGGCTGGCGATGCGCGTCTCTCGGTTCAGCCGTCCTGGCCTGGAGGTTCAATCCCTCCGGATGGCTGAGAAGCCGATTGGCCATTTCTGACCGTCTGGTGAGAAGAAAACGGTCACAGCGCGCAGGGGTTCCGGACCTCGGATTTCATTTCCGACAGGCTTGCCGCATTCGCGCCCCGTTCTGTTCGTCGCAGCTAGGGTTTGAGTTTCCACGCATCGCCCGCGGGCGCGGTACCGTGATCGTAGGGCCTGCCGATGAGCATATAGAGTGCGCCGATGACGATGATGCCGAGCCATGTCACGCTCATCGACCAGTTGATGTACCAAGGCTGGCCCGGCGTGCGCGGCCACGCCATGTCGATAATCGCGCCGATGCCATAGACCAGCGCGACGATGTTGACTGGATAAGCCCACGCGCCGAGCCGGAACTTGCCGCCCGGCATCCAGCCGCGTGTGCGTGCTGCCAGCGCGCCGAGCACGATCATCTGGAACGCGGCATAGATGCCGATGATCGCCGAGGCCACGATGATGCCGATGGCATTCGCGAAGAAGAGACCGAGACAGATGATGATCGCCGCGACCACACCCGACAGAACCAGCGCGCGCACCGGCACATGGGTGTGCGGCGAAACCGCCGAGAGATAATCGCTCGCCACCACCATTTTGTCGCGCGCATAGGCGAAGACAAGTCTGCTGGTCGCCGCCTGCAAAGAGAGAATGCAGGACATAAACGACACCAGCACCACGCAAATTACGACCTTGAATCCGAGCGGCCCGAACGCGCCGAGTAGAACGGCGGCGACCGGATCGGCGACCTTGCCGGAGATCGCGCCGGCCATGTCCGGCTGCGCCACGATCAGCGCGAGGCACACGAACGCCGCGGCCGCCATGCCGACATAGATCGTCATGCGCATCGCGCGCGGAATGGCGACACCAGGATTGGGTGTCTCCTCCGCCACATCGCCGCACGCCTCGAAGCCATAACAGGTGAACAGGCCCGTCACCGCGGCGGCGAGGAATGCCGGCCAATACGAACCCGGCGCACCGATATTGAAGGTATCGAGCACCACACTGAACGGATGATGGCGCTGGAACAGCAGCAGATATCCGCCGACGACGATCGCACCGATGATCTCGCAGATGAATCCGAACATCGCGACGCGCGCGAGGATTTGCGTGCCCGCGAGATTGACCAGTGTCGAGACGATCACCATCGTGAGCGCGATGATCGTGACGGTCATCGGCGTCGAATCGAAGCCGAGCAATGTCGCGACGAAAGGCCCCGCGCCGACCGCGACGGCGGCGACCGTCGTGAACAACGCCCAACCATAAATCCAGCCCGCCATCCACGCCCATTTCTTGCCGACGAGACGCCGCGCCCAGGGATAAAGGCCGCCGGAAATCGGAAACTGCGAAACCACTTCGCAGAAGATCAGGCAGACGAGAAACTGTCCTGCCGCGGCGAGGAAATAAGACCAGAACATCGGCGGCCCGCCGGTCGTGATCCCGACAGTGAACACCGAATAGACGCCAACCACCGGCGAAAGATAGGTGAAGCCGAGAGCGAAATTCTCCCACAGGCTCATCTTGCGATCGAACTTGGCGGTGTAGCCGAGCGCGGCGAGTTGTGCTGCGTCGGCGTCGTGTTCTGCCATTCCTGCCCCCTGATAAGGCGATATCTCTAGCACCTACCCTCCCCTTGAGGGAGGGTCGAACGAATGAGCGAAGCGATTTCGTTCGGGGAGGGGTTTGCCTGCGCGGTAGATTCCCCTCCCCGAAAATGCTCACGCATTTTCGACCCTCCCTCAAGGGGAGGGTGGAATTGAGGACGAGGGCCTGATGTAGTCCGCGCGGCTGTTGGAGATTCACCCATGGATACATCTTTGCGCATCGGCGCCAATTTTGAAGGCGGCAAAGGCGCGGCCGAAAAGGTCATCAACCCGCGCACCGGCCAAACCATCGTCGAAATCCCGGAAGCGAGCGATGCGCAGGTTGATAACGCGGTCGCGGCGGCGAGCGAGGCGTTCGACAACTGGTCGCGCACGACGCCGGGCGAGCGCAGCGCGATGCTGCTCAAGCTCGCCGATCTGATCGAACGGGACGCGGAAGCCTACGCCGATCTGGAAGCGCTCAACTGCGGCAAGCCGCGGCATCTGGTTCTGGCCGACGAGATTCCAGGCATCGTGGATTGCTTCCGCTTCTTCGCCGGCGCGGTGCGCACGATGCACGGACCGGTCGCGGGCGAGTACCTGCCGGGCTTCACCTCGATGGTGCGGCGCGATCCGGTCGGTGTCGTGGCTTCCATCGCGCCATGGAATTATCCGCTGATGATGGCGGCGTGGAAACTCGCGCCCGCGCTCGCCGGCGGCAACACGATCGTGCTCAAGCCCAGCGAGCAGACGCCGCTCACCGCGCTGAAGCTCGCGCACCATCTGGCCGAGGTATTTCCCGAAGGCGTCGCGAACATCGTCACCGGACAAGGTGCTACCGTCGGCAACCGGCTGATCAACGACCCGCGTGTGTCGATGATCTCGCTCACCGGCGATGTCGGCACCGGCCGGAAGGTGATCGCCGCGGCGCAGGCGACGCTCAAGCGCACGCATCTGGAGCTTGGCGGCAAGGCGCCGGTGATCGTGTTCGACGATGCCGATATCGGCGAGGTCGTCGCGGGGCTGCGCAGCTTCGGCTTCTACAACGCCGGACAGGATTGCACAGCGGCGTGCCGCGTCTATGCCAGCGACAAAGTGTTCGACAATCTCGTCGCCGATCTGTCGTCCGCCGCGTCGTCGCTGGTGTTCGACAACGCCGACGACACACAGAATGAGATCGGGCCGCTGATCTCGTCGCGTCAGCAGGAACGCGTCGCGGGGTTTGTGGAACGCGCGCAGGCGACAAAGCATGTGAACGTAACGGCCGGTGGAAAGCGCGGTGCGAACGGCTTTTACTATCAGCCTACCGTCGTTGCCGGCGCGACGCAGGACGACGAGATCGTGCGCCGCGAAGTGTTCGGCCCCGTCATCTCCGTCACGCGCTTCAGCGATGTCGATCAGGCGGTCGCGTGGGCGAACGATTCCGATTACGGCCTCGCCTCGTCCGTCTGGACCAAGGATGTGGGCCGCGGGATGCAGACCGCCGCGCGGCTGCGCTACGGCTGCACCTGGGTGAACTGCCACTTCATGCTCACCAGCGAGATGCCGCATGGCGGCCTCAAATTCTCCGGCTACGGAAAAGACCTCAGCAGCTACGCGCTCGAGGACTACACCGTCCCCAGGCATGTGATGGTGAAGCTCGGCTAGATCAATACCGCGCGTTGCCCGGCGTGCGCGGATACGGGATCGCGTCGCGCACATTCGCCAGGCCGGTGACGTAGACCATCGTGCGTTCGAAGCCGAGGCCGAAGCCGGCATGCGGAACGGTGCCGTAGCGGCGCAGATCGCGATACCAGCTGTAATGCTCTTTATCGATGTTCATCGCGCTCATGCGCGCATCGAGCACGTCGAGGCGTTCCTCGCGCTGGCTGCCGCCGATGATCTCGCCGATGCCTGGCGCGAGCACGTCCATTGCGGCCACGGTTTTGCCGTCGTCGTTGACGCGCATGTAGAACGCCTTGATGTCCTTGGGAT
>CAZCJI010000176.1:0-6781 GCA_964498625.1 uncultured Rhizobium sp. | reverse complement strand
GCGGTGAAAACGAAAATCAAGCTGTTGTGTCCCGCGGAGGTCTGGCAACCAAAGCGGGGTGCGCGGCCCGGAAACCGCAACGCCCGAAAGACCGGCTATCACTGCGCCCGCATGCGCGACCTGCGCAGCCGGATTCATGCGTTCAAGGCGTATGCACGCGATGCGATGCGGAGAGCGGAGGTGTGCGCCAAAGAAAAAGCCGAAGGGCTACAAGCGCTTCGGCTGGAACATGGGCGCAGGCGATCCCGATTTCTAACCCAACTTTTGTCATCGCCCGCTTTATGCGGGCGACCTATTTGCCTTCCGGAAAAATGGGTTGCCCGGACAAGCCGGGCAATGACGATGATGATGGAAACGGAGAAATTACGCCGTCTTTGCCGCGCTCGTGGAGATCGAACTTTCGATCCATTCCCTGATCTTGGATTTCGGAAGCGCGCCGACCTTGGTCGCCGCGACCTGGCCGCCTTCGAAGATCATCATCGTGGGAATGCCGCGCACGCCGTATTTCTGCGGCACATGCGGGTTCTCGTCGATGTTGATCTTGGCGATCGTCACCTTGCCGTTCAGCTCGGTCGACAATTCATCCAGCGCCGGCGCGATCATCTTGCAGGGCCCGCACCACTCCGCCCAGAAATCGACCACTACCGGGCCTTTGGCATTCAGGACATCGTTCTGGAAGGACGCATCGGAGACTTTAAGCGGCATGGGAACACCCTGGGTTTGAAGCTGACCGTGAATCTAGGAACGCGAGGCTCGAAAATCAACGTGACCGCAAACGCGCCGCAATCCGCGCCAGTTCCGCGTCCAGAAGCGCGCCGGAAAGCGGCATCAGGCGCGGACCCTCCGTCCACACCAGCGCGCAGGCGATTCGACGGCCGGGGAAAATCCTGGTTGCCCCCGCGCGGTAAAGGGCCATTTGCGTTCTGTAGATTTGGGCAACGTCTTCCTCGCGCGCCGGCGGCGGCCGGTTGGTCTTGAAGTCGACGATCAACACTTCATCATCGCTGACGGCGAGGCGATCGATGCGGCCGTTGATGCGCGCGCCTTCGCCCAGTTCCGGAAGATCGGCGACGAGACCGGCTTCCGCGCGGCTGCCCGGCGCGAAGGCGGCGGCGAATTGCGGATCGTTCAGCACACGGAGTGTTTCGTCTGCGATGGTTTCGGCATCGGCGATATCGCGCTGGGCTTTGAGGAATCTGAGCGCGATGTCGCGGCGATCCGCGGGGGCGATCTCCGGCAACCGCGCGAGCAACGCATGGACCAGAAGCCCGCGGCGGAACCGCTGTGCATTGTGCGGCGAGGAAGTCGGCGGCTCTTCCGTATCGTTCGCATCCGACGGCCGGATCAGGCGCGGATTGGCGCGTTCGACCGGCGCGGGCTGGCTTGTCCAGGACGGGATGCGCGCGTCTCCCGCGGATGCCTGTTGTGCTGTCGCGGCTTGCACGTCCTCGGCATCGCCGATGACATGGATCGTCTCCCCGTCCTCGCGCTTGATTTCTTTGCCGAGTTTGACGGCGGCTTCCTGCGCGAGCCCGTACCAGGATTCCGGTTTCACGCCGCGCTTGCCTTTAAAGCCGCACACGATCAGGCGGTCCCGCGCGCGGGTCAGCGCCACGTACAGAAGCCGGCGGTGCTCCTCCAGCACGCGCTCCCGCGCGGCGTGCTTGGCGTCCAGAACCGCGATCGGCGCTTCGGCGTCGGACAGCGGATACAGGACGCCACTGTCCGTATACAGAAGATTGCCGCGATCCTGCGACGGCGCGGGCATGCGCGTCGTGTCGGCGAGGATGACGATATCGGCTTCCAGCCCTTTGGCGCCATGCACGGTCATCACGCGAACCTCGTCGCGGCCGCGCTCCATGTCGCGCTTGATCTGGGTCTCGCCGCGTTCGATCCAATGGAGAAAGCCCTCGAGCGACGGCGTGTTGTCGGCTTCATAGGCGAGGGCGAGCGAGAGGAACTCCTCGATGGCGTCGCTTGCTTCCTGCCCGAGGCGTTTCAAGAGCCGCCTCCTGTGGCCGAGCGTGCCCAGCACATGGGCATAGAACTCGAACGGCGGCACGAAATCCGCGCGGTTGCGCATCGCGCTCAGGAAATCGTGCGCCTCGCGGAACGACGGCGTCTCGCTTTTGCGCCGCTGCAATTCCGGCCACAGCGTTCCTTTGCGATCGTAACTGAGCTTGAACAACTCGTCTTCGCTCACCGAACAAAAAGGCGAGCGCAGCAGCGCCGCGAGGTTGTAGCTGTCTTCCGGCAGCAGCACGAAGCGGCCGAGTGCCATCAGGTCCATCACCCCGATCTGCTCGGTCAGGGTCACGCGGTCCGCGCCGGCGACAGGCACTTTGAGAAGTTTGAGTTCGCGGATCACCGCGGTGCCGAAGGGCTCGCGCTTCGGCAGCAAAATCATGATGTCGCCGGCCTTCACCGGCGCCTTGTGACCCGGCAAAACCGTGTGCCCGATCCAGCCGTTGATTTTCCGCGCGACATCGCGCGCGAGCCGTGCCGCGGAACTCTGTCGCGACACGATATCGACCGGCGCGGTCCACGGGTCTCCCTCTTCGTCCTCTTCGGGCTTTGTCGTCGGCCAGACTTCGACTTGGCCCTTGTCGTTCTTGCGAAAGGCCTGGTGCTCCAGCGGCTCACTATCCGACGTAAGACCTTTGCGCGCGGCCTCTGGCGCGAACACCGCGTCGACGAATTGCAACACCTCCGGCACCGAACGCCGCGATTGCAGCAGCGGCTGCACGATAAATTCCCGGCCCGCCGCTTTGGCGGCCGTCTGAAAGTCATCGCGATGCCGCGCGAACTCCGCCGGGTCGGCGCCCTGGAAACTGAAGATCGATTGCTTTTCGTCGCCGACCGCGAAGATCGTGCGTTCGCGGCCTTTGTCGGCATCGCCGCCCTGACCGGCATAGAACTCCGAGGTCAACGCCTTGACGATACGCCATTGCTCGGGGCTCGTGTCCTGCGCCTCGTCGATCAGGATGTGGTCGATGCCGCCGTCGAGCTTGTAGAGCACCCATGCCGCTGCGTCGCTGCGCTCCAGCAGATTGCGCGTGGTGGTGATGAGGTCTTCGTAGTCGAGCATGCCGCGCGCACGCTTCGCCACGGCGTATTCCTGGCGCACCGCATCGACGACGGTCAGCGCGGCCTCCGCAAGCATCGCGGCATGTGCGGCTTTGCGTTGTTGTTCGCAAGCGAGCAGGTCCGATTGCAGCCGCTCCAGCAGCGCCGCCAGATCGGGCCGCGCTCCGATCATTCCTTTGGTCGCGAGTTTCTTGCGCGGCTCGCCTTTCTGCGTGAGCAACGCGGCGCGATATTCGCCATAGACGTCGACGGAGGGCTTGCCCTCCACGATCGCTGCGATCTGTGCCGCCAGTTTCGCTGTGGCGTCCGTTCCGGCCGCGAGCCAGGTGACCACCGATTTCAGTTCGGCGAGATCGCGCCGAAGCGCCGCGCAGTGAGCGACGGCGATATCGTCGGCGCTGTGTTCGGGATGGGCGCCATGCGCGCGCCGCACCGCTACGCTGATGCTTTCATTTTTCGCCGCGATATCATCGAGGAATCGTTCGAGTTTGCGGCGGTCGCCGGCCAGCGCGGCGTCGAGCAGCGTGCCCATCGTGGTTTCGCTCGTCTGCGTGAGCAGAAACGCCAGCGCCGCCGCGCGCGTGGCATCGCCGGTGCCCGCGCGTTCGAGCACCCGGTTGCGCGAAGCCGCTGTCAATTCGCGCGCCGTCTGCTCGTCCAGCACATCGAAGGACGGCGCGATTCCGGCCTCGATCGGGAAGCGCGTAAGCAGGCTCTGGCAGAACGCGTGAAGTGTCTGGATCTTCAACCCGCCGGGCGTTTCGAGCGCCTGCGCGAACAGGCGGCGTGCCTTGCGCAACTGGGGTGCGCCGCCAGGTTCCGCGCCGATCTCTGCGATGTTGGCGGAGAGCTTGTCGTCGGAGAGCATTGACCATTCGCCGAGCTGCTTGAACAGGCGGCCCTGCATCTCCGCCGCCGCCGCTTTCGTATAAGTGAGGCAGAGAATCTTCTCGGGTTTCACTTCCGACAGCAGCAGGCGCGTCACGCGGTTCGCCAGCGTGAAGGTCTTTCCCGATCCCGCATTGGCGGCGACCCAGGCGGAGTGGCGCGGATCGGCCGCGATGGTGGAGGGCTCGCTCATTCCTCCTCCCATCCGCTCAGAGACCATTCGCGGACGCGCGCAAGATGATCGTAGTCGCCGGAAATATCCGCCCGATAGGGTGCAACGCGCGGCCGATAGGGGGTGCCGGGATCGGCGAACTTCGCGATGAACGCTTTCAGTCGCGCAACCGTTTCCGCGACCAGCGAAAGATCAACGGGCTGAATCTCGCCTGCGTCACGCCCGCCGCTGAACCAGACATAGAGCAGTTCCCGCGCGGTCTGCTTTCCGGCGGCTTCGAAAGCGCCGGCTTCCAACATCGCCGCTTCGAGCAGAAGCTGTGGCGCCAGGAACGCTTTGATTTGCGGCGGACGCGGCGGTTTACCCGTTTTGTAGTCGAGGATCGCGGCACCCCCGGCGGTCAGAAGATCGATACGGTCGGCGATGCCGTAGACGGTAAAGTCTTTCGTCACGGGCCACTTCGCGGACTCGACTTCCGTGAGCGATTGTTTGATCCCCGCCCGCCGCGCGCGCTCCTCAGCGACGAACCACGCAGCGGCGCGCAGAAAGCGTGGCCGCCACAACGCCTGCGCCGATTTCGGTGTGCGGTATTTCTCGAACACGTCCGCCGCGATCGCGTCGAGCTGCGAGACGGCGTCGTCGGGCAGGGCACCGGGAAACTTGTTGGTGAATATCTCGAGCGCCTCATGCACCAGTGTGCCGCGCTCCATTGGGCCGATCTCGGCGTCGAGTGGGTCGAGTGGTTTCAGGCCCAGCACGCGCCGCGCATAGATCGCGTAGGGATCGCGCACCCATTTCTCGATATCGGTGATGGGCAGCGATTTTGGACGCGCCTCGATCGGCGGCGTTGGGGCAGGGCGTTCGGCGGGCTTCGTCTCTCCGGCCTCGCCGAGCGCGCGCGACCACGCCGCATAGTCGTGCGCGGACTTGAGCGCATCTTTCAATCCCAGCCCGCTGCAGAGCTGAACCAGACGCTGCACCCAGCGCGACGCGATGGTTGGCGTGCCCTCAGATTTAAGCGCGCGTGTGAGCATCACGCGCGGCCCGGCGGCGAGCATGGCGAAATCGTGCGCGGATTTTCCGATGGCGAGTTCCGGCAACTCAAGCCCAAGGGCCTTGCGCATCGGACGCGAGAACCACGGATCGGTCGCGGCGGATCGCGGCCATGTGCCTTCGTTGAGGCTGCCGAGGATCACAAGATCGAAATTCTGGAGCCTTGCTTCCTGCGCACCGAGAATCGAGAGGCGCGGATGTTTGCCGAACGCCGGACGGATCGCGATGCGCCGTGCGAAATCCCGGAACAAAGGCGTGTAGGCGCTGGCTTCCACTGCCGGAAGATCGGCGGAGGCTTCGCCGAGTTTTGCGAACAGATCGGCGGCCTTCTCGCCTGATTCTCCACGCCAGAGCATGTCGGGCGAAGAGAGCGCTTCTGCTGCCGCGAGATGTGCGATGGCAGCAGCGGCGATATCGATCTCGCGTCGCGCCAGCATGTCGCCGAGGGGACGAAGAATATCGGTGACGCTCTTGAACCAAGCGCGCAGTGCACCGTCTTTGATCAGGAGCGCAGTGCCGTGGAGTCCGGCATCCGGTCTTGGTCCGCGCAGGAGAATGTCGAGCTTGCGCGCGTTCTCGCGGAACACGCCCGCATCGCCGCCCATCGTCGCGAGCGGATGCTTGAGCAATGCGAGCAATGCCACCGGTGCGAAGCCGGACGCGGCCGCTTCTGCAAGAAGATCGAGGAACGTTCCCGGCGGCGTATGCGACAGTGGCTGGCCGGCGGAATCGTCGATCGCGATGCCCCATCGTTCCAGCTCGGTGGCCACGCGCCGCGCCAGCGCGCGGTCCGGCGTGACGAGCGCCGCTGTCAGTCCTTTCGTTTCCAAAGCCTCGCGCAGCGCGAGCGCGATGACGGACGCTTCCTCCGCCGGGTCCGCGGCTTCGATGAGCGTGAGACCTTTCAGGCCCTCGCCGATCTCATCGCGCCCGCTCTCCGCAAGCGCACGCCAGGCATCGGTTGTCGGCGCGGGACGCAACGTCTCGCGCAGAAGATGCTCGCGTTCCGCAAACGGTGCGGCATCCGACCAGTCGCGCACGTCTTTGCGCTTGACCGCGATGCGTTCCAGCAACTGCTTGATGCCGTATTGCGGATGGCCCGGATCGAGATCGTTCCAGCTGGCGGCATCCAGTTCGCGATCGAGGCCGGGTAGCACGACCATGCCTTTCGGCAATCGCGCAATGACGCCGAGCAGTTCGCCGGTGGCTGGGATCGAACCGGTCGAGCCCGCCGCGATCACCAGGCCTTGCGGCGGATGATCGGCGAGGCGCTTCGCCAGCGCGTGGAGAGACGCGTTGCGCCGTGCGGCGGGATTGACCATGCCTTCCGCCGCGAGCAGTGCCGGCCATTGATCGCGCAGCAATTCGAGAAAGCCCAGAACCTCCGCCCAATGCTCGGTGAGCGCGCGGGGCACCAGATCGCCGAGGCACGAAATATCGGCGCCCTGCGTCTCCATCTCGTCCATCAACTGCGCGAGACTTCCCGCAAGTGCCGCGGCCTGCGCGATGCCGAGCCGTCCCTGACGCCGCGTCTCATCCCAGAGCTTGACCAATGTCGCAAGCAGCAGGCGCCGCAGCATC
>CAZCJI010000175.1:0-6807 GCA_964498625.1 uncultured Rhizobium sp. | reverse complement strand
TGGTGTCGCCGAAGCCCGAATTGGCGCCGTCATAGTTGCGATACATCTGCATCGCTTTGTAGGTCGGCGTCGAACTGTCGGGCACCGTCCAGCGCGTCGCCATGTCGAGCCCCTCGCGGCCGAAGATGCCGTAGATGTCGGCCTGGGTGGTCGCGCCGTTGATGTGGCTTTCGTCGCCCCAGTTGTATTCGGTGATCCCGACCGGCGTGTTCGCGTAGTAATAGCTGGAGATCCAGTCCTTCATGCGCGGGATCAGGTAGACCTTGTCGTCGATCCAGCTTTCCGAGGTGTAGTTCGGGTCCCAAAGCTGGCGCGTCGAACGATTGCGCAGAAGCTGCGTGGCCTGCGAGTCGTCGTCGCTGTCCTCGCCGCCCTGCGGATAGAAATGCACGGTCAGCACATCGACCGGATGTCCGGCGGTCTTCCACTGGCTGAGCAGCCAGGGGATATAGTCCATCCCGCCCTGCATGCCGTCGTGATCGGGCCAGCAGCAATAGCCGTGCTCGGCCGCATATTGCTGGTCGTATCCGGAATAGAAATAGGCCTCCCAGCCCCATTCCTCGGTTGCCACGACCTGGGCGTTGGGGTCGAGCTTCTTGATGCTCGCGGATTCGGCGATGACCTTGTCGCGATATTCGTCCGCATGCGGACCGACAGGATGGATGTCGCGATGGGTCGAGAACCAGATGCTCGGCTCGTTGTCCATCAGGTAATATTGCACGCCGCCGGATTTCGATTTGCCCCAGGTTTGGGTGAGGTGCTGGAGCCATTTCCGCTCCAGCTTGGTGCTGTCCGGGATATAGGCATCGTTCGGATCGTTGCCGGTGATATCGGTGGAGCAATCGGGCTTGATCCCGTCGCCCGCATCGTTATCCCAATAATCGACGTCGCATTGCGATCCGTATTTCTTGACCGAGAATGCGGGCAGGATCGCGCGGTTGTCGCCGAGCTTTGCTACCCACCCCGCGAGCGGAATGGTGATCATCGGCTGCGCGCCCTCGGCCTTGGTGTCGGAGATGAAGCTGTCGGCATAGGCGCCCGGCGTGCCGCCGCCGTTCTGCGGATAGGATTCGTAGTACCAGTCCTGCGCCAGATTGGTCGCGTTCTGCTTCCAGTTATAGGCGGTCATGGAATTGCCGCCCATGCGATTGAGCGGCGCGTTCAGCGCGGCGAGATCGGTCTTCGATGCGAACGCGACGCCATAGATGTTCGGATTGATCGCGTGGCGGCTCGCCGTCGCATCGATCGCGATGGTGACGGCGGGATTGGTCGCGAACGCGCTCGTGGTTGCCAGAAGCAGGAAAGAGAGGGTTGTTCCAAACCGGCTGACGGACATGACGCACCGCATCGAATAAGGGCGGCACATTTTAAGCGGTTTTTGCGATGGCGGTAATCCGCAAAATTCAATTGATAAACGCGCCGTTTATGAACTCAGACAAGTATGAATGAATGAAATTCTACTTTGTGAAGAAACCTTGCGCGGCCGAGCCGTTGATCTCTATCTTCTTGGTAACGACAGTGTTGTAGCGCGCGTCCTCGATCCATACGCCCGAATACTGCTCACTTAACGTTCCCTTGACCACATAGGTGTGATCGGCAAGCGGGGTGAATGTCACGTCACCCGACACCCGGTAGACCGTGCCTGTCATTGCGAGGATCGGCGCGGCATAGTGCGTTGTTCCCGTAATGGTTACTGTGGTCGGCTTCACCGGAATCGCTCTGTCGATCATCTTGGGAACGAGGCTAAACCCCATCCCCTGGTTTGCCTGAATCGTGGCGCCCAGGCTGTTCGCAACGTCCTTGCCATCGACCTTTTCCAGAAAGAAAAAATCCATGCTCTTCGTGCTCGACTTGGTGGTGGAGTCGGACATCATGGCGAGCGGGCCGTTGTAGCCCTCCGGCACGGGATTTGTCGTGGTGCTGCAGGCACTCAGCAGCGTGGCTGCTGCAGCAAAAAGGAAAGCTTTCGTCTCTCGCATGTGAATTACCCCACGCCCTTTGCCATCTCGCGAAGCTTGAATTTCTGGATCTTGCCGGTCGAGGTCTTGGGAAGTTCGGTGAACACGACATGCCTGGGCGCCTTGTAGTGCGCCATGTTCTGGCGGCAGTAGGCGATCAGCTCTACATCGGTCACGGCGTCATGGCCGGTCTTCTTTTCGATGAAGGCGCACGGCGTCTCGCCCCATTTCTCGTCGGGGCGCGCCACGACGGCGGCGAACATCACGGCGGGATGCTTCATCAGCACGTCCTCGACTTCCAGCGATGAGATGTTCTCGCCGCCGGAGATGATGATGTCCTTTGAGCGGTCTTTCAGCTGTATATAGCCGTCGGGATGCATCACGCCGAGATCGCCGGAGTGGAACCAGCCGCCCTCGAATGCCTCGCGTGTGGCGGACGGATTTTTCAAGTATCCTTTCATCACGATATTGCCGCGGAACATGACCTCGCCGAGCGTCGTGCCGTCGGCAGGCGTGTGCTCCATCGTTTCCGGGTCCATCACGGTCAGCGCGTCGAGCGCGTGATAGCGCACGCCCTGGCGCGCTTTCTTGGCCGCGCGCGCACCAGGTTCGAGCGTCTGCCAGCTTTCCTTCCATTCGTTGACGACGGAGGGGCCATAGGTCTCGGTCAGGCCATAGACATGGGTGACGTTGAATCCGGCTTCTGCCATCTGCGCGAGCACAGCCTCGGGCGGCGGCGCCGCGGCGGTGATGAACTGCACGACGTACGGCAGTACGCGGCGCTCGTGTTCGGGCGCATTGAGGAAGGTCGACATCACGATCGGCGCACCACCGAGATGGGTCACGCCATGATCGGCGAGCGCATCGAACATCGCTTTCGCGCGCACCCAGCGCAGGCACACATGCGTGCCGGCGACGACCGACAGCGACCACGGGAAGCACCAGCCATTGCAGTGGAACATCGGCACGGTCCACAGATAGACCGGATGCATCGGCATCTTCGCGGCTATGATGTTGCCATAGCCCATCAGTGCGGCGCCGCGATGATGAAACACGACGCCTTTCGGATTGCCCGTGGTGCCGGACGTGTAGTTGAGTGCGATCGCGTCCCATTCGTCGCGCGGCATTGTCCAGGCGAATTCCGGATCGCCGTCTGCGAGGAACTGCTCGTATTCGATGCTGCCCAGCAATTCACCGGACTGCGGGAATTCGTGGTCGTCGTAATCGACGATCAGCGGCTTCACCTTCGCAAGCGCCAGCATCTGCTTGACCACGGGCGCAAACTCGCGGTCCGTGATCAGCACCTTTGCCTCGCCGTGGTCGAGCATGAAGGCGAGCGTCGCGGCGTCGAGGCGCGTGTTCAGCGTGTTGAGCACGCCGCCGGTCATCGGCACGCCGTAATGCAGCTCGATCATGCCCGGCGTGTTGGTCATCATGGCAGCGACTGTGTCGCCGCGCTTGATGCCGTGGCGCGCGAGCGCCGAGGCCAGCTTGCGCGTGCGCGTGTAGAAATCCGCATAGGTCCAGCGGCGCGAGCCATGGACGATCGCCACGCGTTCCGGGAACACTTTAGCGGCGCGTTCCAGAAACGTGATCGGCGTCAACGGCTGATAGTTCGCGGGGTTGCGGTCGAGATCGACGTCATAAGGATTGCGGGCCAGCATGGATTTCGTGGGCCGCGCGACGCGTGGCGCGGGATGGGCGGCACCCCGGCGTACGGCTTTGCGGGCGCGCGTCGGGGAACTGCGCAGGCTGGAGCGCGCTGCCGGTTTCGCGGCCGGTCTGATCGCAAGGGACTTCTTTTTCGGCGCGGCTTTGGCGGGCTTTTTTGCCGCCTTCGCCTTGGACTTTTTCTTCGGCGTCTTTTTGGGCGCCTTGCGTTTGGTCATTTCCGTCCCCAGTTAACACTGGAAAGCTAGTGAAACCGCTATTCGGCGGCAAGCGCGTGGACGCCGCGTCCCGGTGTGATAGAAGCGCGCCTTCAAAGGGAACGCCGTATGTCGAACGCTGCCGCCGCAACCTCGCGAACCGGTTTTGTCCGCAGGCTCTATGACTGGGTCCTGCGCAACGCCGAGGGTCCGCGCGCATGGGCGTTGATGGCGGCGATTGCGTTCGCCGAAAGCTCGTTTTTCCCGTTTCCGCCCGACATATTGCTGGCGCCGATGCTGTTGGCCGACCGCAAGCGTGCGCTGCTGCTCGGCGCATGGTGCGCGTTCTGGTCGGTGCTGGGCGGGATGCTCGGCTACGCGATCGGCTATCTGCTGCAGCCCGCGGCCTGGTGGCTGATCGATTTCTACCATATGCATGCCGACGCGGTGCGCTTCATTGCCGGCTTCAAGCGCAACCTCTGGATCATTGCCTTCCAGGGCCTGACGCCGGTGCCTTACAAGATCGTGACGATCTCCGCGGGCATTGCGGGCGTGAATTTCTGGTCGTTCGCGATGCTGTCGGCGCTGACGCGCAGCGTGCGCTTTGTCGGTGAAGGCCTGCTGTTCTATCTCTTCGGCGACACCGCGAAGCATTATATCGAGAACTATATGACTCCGGTGCTGATCGCGTTTTTTGCGCTGATCGTGCTCGGCTTCGTGGCGCTGCATTATATCTTTTGATTTTTCGGCTTATTGTCGGCGCTTCCGGCGAGGGAGCGCGTGATGAGATTCCTGCTCTTTGGGTTGTGTGCGATTGCGTTCGGGTGCCAGCAGGCGATGGCGGATGTCTGGCAGCCGTCGCAGGGGCACACGCAAATTCCGGTCTGGCCGGGGACACCGCCCGACGACAAGCCGATGTCGCCCGAAATCGCAGGCCCGGTGAATAAAAACGTCGGCGGCAAGCCCTGGACCTATGTCACCCATGTTTCCGCGCCAACGATGACGGTCTATTCGCCCAGCGAGAAAAACACTGGCGCAGCCGTCATCGTGTTTCCGGGTGGCGGGTTCGAGGTGCTGGCGATCGATCTTGAGGGCACCGAAGTATGCGACTGGCTGACCGCGAAAGGCATCACCTGCATCCTGCTCAAATATCGCGTGCCGAGTGAGCCTTATGACGCGAAATGCGATTGCCGGACCGACAACCTCGTCACGCCGACACGCTCGCTGGAGGATGCGCAGCGAACCATAGGCCTCGTGCGCCTGCATGCGAAGGAATGGCACATCGATCCGCACAAAGTCGGCGTGCTCGGATTTTCGGCCGGTGGATATCTCGCGGCGGAAGCCAACACGCGATACAAGCATCGCCTGTACGCGCCGATTGATGACGCAGACAAGGAAAGTGCGCGGCCGGATTTTGCGGTGCTGGTCTATCCGGGTCATCTCGCCACCGACAACGACGAGAATAGCGTCGCCCTGAACCGGAACGTTCCCGTTACAGCCGACACGCCGCCCGCATTTCTGGTGCAGGCAGAGGACGACAAGACGGATGGCGTGCACCAGACGCTGGCCTACTACATCGCCGCGAAAGAAGCCGGTGCGCCGGTGGAGATGCACCTTTACGCGGAAGGCGGCCACGCGTTTGGCCTGCGGCACACGGAGCATCCGATCACCGATTGGCCGCGCCTGGTCGAGACATGGCTGCACACGATCGGGATGATATCGGAATAGCAACACGTTCAGATGCCGTGAACCACGCGCGCCGCGAGGTTCGCATTTCTTCTTTGTAAAGTGCGCGTTCGCCGCAATCCTGCCCCGCTTTGACTTGTATAGGACCGCGCGTCATACCGGACGCGGCCGGGTTTTTGTCGATGCGCAAACAGCTCTTCTCCATCGGGGCGATCCTGTTTTCAGCGGCGATCTTCATCGCCGGCAACGGGCTGCTCGGTACGCTGATCCCCGTGCGCGCCAATCTGGCGGGCTTTTCGAACCCGACATTGGGCCTGATAGGCTCCTTCTACTATGTGGGCTTTGTGGTGGGCTGTTTCGCGGGTCCCAGGATGCTCGCGCGCGTGGGGCATGTGCGTACCTTCGCGGTCTGTGCCGGCATCGCCGCGGCGACAACCTTGCTGCAATCGATGTTCGTCGGCGCCTTCTTCTGGGTGCTGACCCGGTGCGCGTTCGGCTTCGCCGCGGCCAGCCTCTACATGATCATCGAGAGCTGGCTGAACGACCGCGCCTCCAACGAAGCGCGGGGCCGCATCTTCGCCGCCTATATGACGGTCAACTATGGCAGCATGATTGTGGGCCAGATGCTGTTCGCGTCGAACAAGCCGACGAGCTTCACCCTGTTCGATCTGGCCGCGGTGCTTTATGCGGTCTGCCTCATTCCGGTGGGCCTCACGCTGTTGCCGCAGCCGCAAGCCCGAGAAGTCCCAAAGCTCCGTCCGCAGCGGCTCTATCGCATCGCGCCGGTGGGCGTGATCGGGTGCCTGGCGGTCGGTCTCGCCAACAGCGCGGTCTGGGCCTGGGCCCCGATCTTCGCACAGGATCACGGCCTCACCCGCACATGGCTCGCGACCTTCATGAGCGTGCTGACGCTCGGGGGCGCGGTGGTGCAGCTCCCGCTCGGCCGGTTGTCGGATTTCGTGGACCGGCGCTTCGTGATCGCCGCGATCTGTGCGGCCTCGGCCGCGACCGGCGTGATGCTCTATCTGTTCGCGGGCCATGGCCGGAACGAATTGCTGCTGCTGATCGGACTGTTCGGCATCACGGCACTGCCGTTCTATGGGCTGTCGGTGGCGCACGCCAATGACCGCATCCCGCGCGAGTCTTTTGTCGAGGCTTCGGCGACGTTGCTGATGACCAATGCATTGGCGTCGTGTTTCGGGCCCAGCATAGCGGCGGTGGTGATCGACCATTTCGGGACGGCGTCCCTGTTTCTCTATACCGCTGCGATTCATGCCGGCATGCTGGTGTTCACG
>CAZCJI010000174.1:0-6808 GCA_964498625.1 uncultured Rhizobium sp. | reverse complement strand
GGAAAGTTCGAGATTGCCAATGGTCATTTCTTCAGTCCTGCGAGGAGGCGGTTGACGGTGTCGTCATACAGACCGAACAGGTCTCTCGCGCCATCCGTGCCGCCAACGGTGAAGGGCAGCGTGACAGCGGGAATGTTCGCGTGCTCGGAGATAAACGCGGACGGACGATCGTCTTCGTAGGCGGCGCGGATCGTGAACTTCGCCGGCGTCGCCTGAAGTTTCTGTAAAACCTCCGCGAGATAGCCGCTGGATGGTGGAACGCCGGGCTTCGGCTCCAGCGGCACCACTTCATGCAGGCCAAGCCAGTTCTCCATATAAATCCACGCGTGGTGTTGAACCGCGATGTTCACGCCTTTGAGCGGCGCGGCTTCCGCCGTCCATTTCGCGAGCGCTGCGTTCCAACGCTTGTCGAAATCGGCAAGACGGCCTGTATAATAAGCTGCGTTCGCGCCATCGAGTTGCGAGAACCGCGCGGCGAGCGCTTTCGCGATCGGTGGCATCATGCGCGGATCGGTTTGGATATGCGGGTTACCGGCTGCGTGGATATCGCCTTCGGCGCGATCCAGACGTGATGGCTGCTCCAGAAGATGCACATAGTTGGTCGCATCGAATGCACCGGGTTGACCGACCGCGATCTTCGTGTTGCCGGACTGCTGCAGGATAATCGGTAGCCAGCCAATCTCCAGCTCTGCACCGTCGCACACGGTGATATCGGCGGTACGCGCCTTGGCGATCAGGCTCGGCCGCGCCTGGATCTGGTGGGGGTCTTGTGCGCCGGTCGTGGCGGTGTAGACGGAAACCTTGTCTCCGCCGATTTCCGTCGATAAAGCGCCCCATTCGGGTTCACAGGCGAAGACGTTTAAGTTGGCGTGGGCCGGCGTGGAAAGTGCGAACGCCGAGAGCGCGGCACCGATCAGGATTCTACGCATGTGTTTTCTCCCTAGTAGCGATGGGCGCCGTGCGGCCCATAGATGACGGTGTATTGGAAGAGGATCTCGTCGTTGGGTTTCAGATCGCTCTGATCGTGGGTGTATTGCACGCGAAATCGGCCGAACTCCGATGTGTCGTATTCGAGGAGTGCCGTTTCCGCGCTGGGCGAGTGACCGAAATCGTCCAGCGCTGTGCCGGTCAATAGCGGTCCGGGATCGGAGGTCGTGAGACCCGAATAGCGCAGACCTACGCTCCACTGCGGCATGAACTGATAAACGCCCTGCGCATACCAGCCGAAGCGGGTCTGCCCGAACTTGTCGCCATTGTAGAGACCGGCCTCGCGGCCGTAGAACAGTTCGCTCGACAGCGTGAGGTTGTTCACGGTCGGATTGCCGCCCGGCGCCCATTTGTAGACGAAGCTGCCGATACCAAGATCGTCATTTCCGGTAAAAAGATTGCCGTCCGTGTCGCGGTTTTCCGCGCGAGTGTGCAGATAAGAGAGCGCAGCTAGATAAGAACTGCTCTCGTTGATGTCGTTGCCGGTGTGAACGAAGGCGGTGTATGTGCCAACGCCGTCATGCGCCGCGCCTGATGCCGGATAGGCATCGCCGCGGAAAGCCTCCGCGCCGAATTCCAGAAACTGGTCGGTCGGCGCCAGCCAGCGAACCTGCAGACCATCATCGCCATATTGCGAGTTCAGGAACGCGCGATAGGGCAGCGGCGCATCGGAAAACGACCAGTCATGCGCATGACGCTCGTTCAGATAGCCGATGCCGGAAAGGAAACGGCCGGCCTTGATCGTGAAGCCATCGGGCAAATCCTTGGTCTGAATATAGGCTTCTTCAACGGAAAGGGAATTGTCGTCTTCCATCGAGAAGTCGAGGAAGCCGGACAGGTGTGGGTCGATGTTGGCCGCCAGAGAAACTTCCGATTCGCCAAGCGAGAAGCCGCGCAACGGCAAGCCGGATTCGTCACCGTGCGCGACGCCGCGGATCGCCTGTTTCTGCGTATCGCGCGAAGAGGCGAGGTAGAAGCCGTTCAGCACCGCCGCGATTCCCGGATTGAATGCGTTGTTCGAAGCCGGCACGGCGGGCGGCGGAGGCGGCGCGTTATCTGCCACAGTCACGTCCTGTGGCATGGCATCGGGCGCGGGTGTTGCGATCTGGGTTTGAGGCTGATCGAAAGTCTGTCCCGTCGAAGGTGGTGCATTGTTGGACGCGACCGCGACAGGTGGTGCAGCTCTGGCAGGTTTTGCAGTCGCCGAGCGCGCGGCCTTCGCATTGGCTTCGGCTTTCGCGAGCCGGACCTCCAGTGAATGAATCTTGGTGTCGTAGTCATGCTGCATGATTTTGAGTTGCGCCTTGATCGCTGCGAGGTCAGATGCCTCATCGGCACACGCAGGCGACGCGAACAGCAATAGAGCTGCTGAAATCGGGATGAGCCGGTTCATGATCGAACTCCGGGGAGTGAATTGAGATTGGACGCACGTTTGTGCGCCGGATTGAACAGTTGGCGCAGTTGAAGCCGCGCAATGTTCGCCAGAGGCGTGAGATCAGGCGCGCGGCGGCGCGCGACTTTGCCAGTTATGCGAGCCCGATTGCGTGCCTTGCCCGCCGCTTGCGACTGCGATGACGAAAAAGAGCGCGAAAGAAGGTAGCCCGAAGGCGACCGCCGATGGCGTTACGAACTGCCCGGCATGCAGCATCGCCTGACAGATCGGGCAGTCCGATTGATCGCCGTTCGCGGGAAGCTTGCCGGGTTGCGAGACTTTGCCGATGTCGAGCGTCGAGGAGGCGCTTCGGGACGCTTCATGAACATGAACTTGTACGACGAAAGACTGGAACGTGAACGTAAACAGCGCGAATAGGGTGACGGCGAGGCGAGCAACGCTGGTGCGTTGTGCTTTTGCTTTCGAATTTGCCCTCTTGCGAAGAAACACGCCTCTGCTGCTCACCCGGATGCGAAGCGCAATCTAGGCGCTCTGCCCGGCAGGGGCAACTCACAGCCTTGTCAGATCAGGATATCCGCCGCTTCCGGGTGGCGACGGAACCACGCGACGGCGTAGGGGCAAGAGGGTACTATTTTGAAGCCATTCGCGCGCGCGAGCGCCGTTATGCCGTCCATCAGACGGCTAGCAGTCCCTTTGCCGCGCAATTCCAACGGCGCCTCCACGTGCGGAATGGTGACGATGTCGTCCGCGCGCCGATAGGTCGCGAAGGATGTGTATCCGTCTTCTTCCAGTTCGAAGCGGCGGGCGGCTTCGTTATCGGTGACGGTGCTCATGTTCGCTCGTTGATCCAGGATGCCATCAGATCGACGGCGCGTTCGCGGTGGGCCCCGCTGTCCTCGAAATAATGCGCGCCGGGGATCATTTCCACTGTTTTGTCTGTCGCCGCGATGCTGTCGAAGATCTTGCGCGCATCGCTCGGGAACACGCCCATGTCTGCTGTGCTTTGCACGACCAGCGCCGGCACGACGAGCTTGGCGAGTTGTGGCGGTCCTTGGCATTTTGATGTCTCCAGACTCCACATCGACAGCCATGCGCGCAATGTGCTGGTCCGCCCGATGCCGAAAGGCCCTCTGTTGGCGATTTTGGGATGTCCGGCATAGCAGCCCGGAGAGGGGCGATCTGTCGGCTCTATCGCAGGATCGATAAAGCGCAAGTCGGCCCAGGTGCGGAATAGCGGGAAAATCCGATCTGGGATTCCGGCAGCGTTCAGTCGCGCGAGTTCCGTCTTCGCCCAATCGGTGATTCGCTGGTTGCGCGCGCGCTGCGCGGCGCGATACCGGGCAACAAAATCTTGGCTGAATGGCGGACCATTGCTCTCATTGAAGGGATTGAGCGTCTCATCGGATTTTGTTGGGTCGTTCTCATCGATCACCGATCCGTCCATCCAGTTGGTGAGCACTTCGGGCCGGCCAGGATGGGCGTTCAGCGAGATATAAAGATCGCCCTTCGCGTCGTCTTTTGCCCCGGCCTGATACGCGGCCATCAACGAGCCGCCACCGGAATTGCCCAGCAGGATAATCCTCTCCACACCCTGCTCGCGAAGCCATCTCACGCCGACGCCGATGTCGTTGAGCGCATGCTCGAGATGAAACAGATCCTCCGCGCCACGATACCGTGTGTTCCAGCCGAGAAACCCAAATCCGCGCGCGGCAAAATACGGCGCGGAGTAGTGCTCTGCGAAATCGACATTGTAGTGCGTCGCAATCAGCGCTGTGCGCGGCCGTTTGCCTTCTGGCGTCCAGTACAAACCCTGACAGGGATGTCCACCTGCTCCAGCATGGGACAGGGTGGGCGACGCGAGACCAACGAATTCGCGACGGATGCCGGCTTTTGACGCTTCGGCTGCGTTTTGGGTCATTGCGGGCCGTCCTGCTTGTCTTTTCATACCATGGCGCGGATTGTTGGCGGACACGAATCCTCTCCGGAACGGCTGACCCTTCACAGGCGTTTCCCGGCGGGGGCATCAACTCAAAGAGGGAATAGCCATGAAGAAATTGCTGATTCCGGTTCTTGCGCTCGGTCTTCTCGGCTCTGCCGCGATGGTGACGGCACCCGCCCCAGCGAACGCCGCGGCGGTGATCGTGAAGATCGGTGGGCATCATCATCGCCGCCACGTTTGCCGCACTTGGGGCTGGCGTCATCATGTCCGCTATTGCCGCGTTTGGCGCTGGCGCTACTA
The DNA here is from genome assembly GCA_964498625.1 of uncultured Rhizobium sp. Lineage (GTDB taxonomy): Bacteria > Pseudomonadota > Alphaproteobacteria > Micropepsales > Micropepsaceae > Rhizomicrobium. Next base: position 2,189 of record CAZCJI010000174.1, on the reverse strand, counting down.
CTAGGCGCTTTGAAAGCTGAGAAAGGCCGGGTGTTTCGCCCGGCCTTTTTCTTTTCTATCCCAGAATGATCTGGACCTGATGCGTTGCGCCGTCATCCATGAGGGGGATCAGTGATTTTGCAGTGCCATCCACCATTTTGCCGTCAAGCTTTGCGGCCAGAATTCCGCGACAGACGCCGAGTGGATTCTCCACCGAAATCTCGTAGCGCGTGGAGCGATAGCGAAAACCGATCTCAAACCCCGGCCAACCATGCGGGATACAGGGGTCGAGCATAAGGGTGCTGCCCTGAAGCCGGAAACCCAGCACCCATTCCAGTGCGATGCGATAAACCCACGCGGCTGAGCCGGTGTACCACGTCCATCCGCCACGCCCGACATGCGGCGGCATCGAATATATATCAGCGCAGATTGCGTAGGGCTCGACTCGATAGCGATGCATGCCGGTTGGATCGCTTGCATGGTTGATCGGGTTGAGCATCGACAGAATCTCAGCGGCTTTATCGCCGTCGCCCTGCATCGCGAACGCTAGTGCGGCCCAGGCAGATGCATGCGTGTACTGCCCGCCATTCTCGCGGATACCTGGTGGGTAGCCTTTGATGTAGCCGGGATCCTTCGCAGGATGATCGAAGGGCGGCGTGAACAGCATCGACAACTTCTCGTCGCGGCGAACGAGGTATCTGTCGACGGCTTCCATTGCGCGCGCGGCACGCGCAGGCTCGGCTGCGCGGCTAATGACCGCCCACGATTGTGCAATGGAGTCGAGGCGGCATTCGCTGTTCACGACCGAACCCAGCGGCGAGCCATCGTCGAAATAGGCGCGTCTGTACCAATCGCCGTCCCAGGCTTCTTGTTCTATGGACGCTTTGAGTGCGGCGGCCGCGAGCCGCCATTCCGCCGCATGTTCGGGCTCCTCGCGCTTTTCCGCAATGCTCGCGAAGGATGTGAGCGCGGAATGGAGGAACCACCCAAGCCATACGCTTTCGCCTTTGCCACCTTCGCCGACGCGATCCATGCCATCGTTCCAGTCGCCGGTTCCCATCAGCGGAAGGCCGTGTCTGCCCATGATGAGGCTTTTGTCGAGCGCGAGTGCGCAATGGTCGAACAGGCTGGCGTGCTTCTTTGATGTGGTGGGCTCGAAGAATGCGTCGTGTTCGTCCTCGTGGAGAATGGGCCCCTCGATGAACGGCACCATCTCGTCAAGTATGGCGAAATCGCCCGTCGTGTTGACATAATGCGCGGTCACATAGGCGAGCCAGGCCCGGTCATCCGACATTCGTGTGCGAATGCCTCGGCCGGATTCCGGCAACCACCAATGCTGTACGTCACCTTCCGGGAATTGACGTCCCGTTGCGCGCAGGATGTGTTCGCGCGCGACCTCGGGCCGTGACAAGCACAAGGCCATGACATCCTGCAACTGGTCTCGAAATCCATAAGCACCGCTCGCTTGATAAAACCCCGTCCGCGCCCAGACGCGGCAGGAAAGGACCTGATAAGGCAGCCAGCGGTTCACAAGGATATCGAGCGCGCGATCCGGGGTCTTGATTTGCACCGCCGTCAGCGTCTCGTCCCAGTTTCGGATGACATCCGCGAACACGATATCGAGATCGGCCTGGCGATATTTGGCGACCAGAGCCCGCGAATCTGTGCGCGATCCGGTCTGACCGATCGTGAACACGACTTCGGTGCTGCCAGTAGCACTCAGGCGGATGGGCGTTTGCAACACGCCGCAGGGATCAAGGGCTGCGCCGCTTTTGTTGGACAGGATCGCGCCGGGCGCGAGCGCGAGAGGTGTATCGAGGGCTCCATCTCGACCGAGAAATTCCGCGCGATCGCAGGTCCATGCGGTTTGTTTGCCGCCGAGGTCGCAAAATGCGACGCGCTCCCCGAACTGTTCGTGCCATGGATTGTGTGCGAAGATCGCGCCAGTCTGCGCGTCGGCATCCGTCACGATTGTGGATTGCGTGGCGCTGCGATTGGCGCCCAGCACCCATTCAACATAAGCGGTAACCGACAGGCGCCGCGCGCGTCCCGAACGATTGGAAATCTTGAGCCGCGAGATCTTGATGGGATCGTCCTTCGCCACGAACTGGGTGAGTTCGAGCGCGATCCCGTGGGATATATGTTCAAAGCGCGTATACCCGTGTCCGTGCGCGATGGAATAGGGCGCGTTACGTTCGCGGATCGGTAGC
>CAZCJI010000173.1:0-6834 GCA_964498625.1 uncultured Rhizobium sp. | reverse complement strand
GCGATGGCGCCGTCGCAGCTTCAGCAATTCATCCAGGTCGTGCGCGACCGCTTCGATGACGCCAACAACAAGGGCGAGTTGCCGGTTCTTCTGACATCGCCGCAGATACGCCCGTTCGTGCGGTCGATCATCGAACGCTTCCGTCCTTCGACAGTCGTGATGTCGCAGAACGAAATCCATCCTTCGGTGCGTCTGCGCACGCTGGGCCAGGTCTGATTTCTCAAGAAGCCGATTATTAACCTTAAATTTCGGGCTTTTTGTGCGCCCCCGGTCGGTAGAAGGCGCGAGAAACTTGGTGTACGGTTTCTTACCAATGCCGTTCTACCGGATGCTCAGGCAGTCCGCGTATGGCGGTTCGCGCTATCGGGGATTTTGGGGGCAAAATGTCGATTGTCTGGGATATCTGGAACACAATTCGAGTCATCGTCACGTCGGCGGATATGATCACGCTTGCCATCGGCATCGTGGTCGTGCTCGGCGCCGGCTTCATGATGCAGGGTATGGAATCGCTGGCGACGACCACATTGGTTGCGCTGGTGGCTTTCGCGCTGCTCGGCTATGTGCGTGCCATCACGCTCGGCAAACAGCCCGCGGGGGCCTATGCAACGACCGACTGGCACAATTTCGCTGCCATGAATGGGCTCACGCTTCTGTCCTACGTGCTGATCTTTGCCGTAGGTGTCGCGGTGGTTCAGATGATCCGCCTGGTGGTGGCGCGCTAGCGGCTTTCCATCCGCCACGCGAGCAGCAAGGTTCCGATCAACAGAAGCAGCGCGCCCCAGGGCGGCAGCAGCTTCTGCTGCTCGACCGACGACACGCGATAGGCGTTGTTCGATCTGAGTCCGATCCAGTTCTCGCCGCTCGCTGTCGCATGGACGCCGACACGGCGAATGGCGGGAACCCCGTCACTCAACCAGCGTACAGAACCGCCGCTCGCTTCGGTGACCGGCTGGAGGACCGCACCCGTCGCGCGCATGTCGGCGACTTCTTTCGGATTTAGGGGGCCCGCCGCGGCAACGGCGGAAAGCTTGCCGTCGGTCAGGCGATAGAGCCCAAGTTCATCGGCCTTCAAATGCGCACGCCAAAGTCCGGGTGCTGCTTTTTCGAGCGTGATGGTTTGTTTCTTGCCTGATGGAAAGGTTAGCGCCACCGGTGCTGCGGTGTCGGCCATCGTGCGGCGCTCGATCGCGATGTCGCCATTCGCGATGGCAGCGGAGAGACGCTCTTCCTCAAGCTCCGGCTCCTTCATCAGCCAATGCGCGAGACGGCGCAGCAATTCCGCCTGCGGTCCGCCGCCTTCGAAGCCACGCGCCCATAGCCACGCCTGATCCGACAGCAGCTCTGCAACACGGCCTTTGCCGACACTGTCGAGGATGAGAAGCGGCTTGTCGCTCGGCCCCGACATCACCGTTTCCCCGGTGACCTTGTTCGCGCCGATCAGGCGAAACCAGCGTCCCCAGCTGGGCGGCGTGCTTCCCGTGTTGGCGCCGGGAAGATCGCGCGTGACCGGATGCGCCTCGCCTTGCGCGGTTACCATGGGCTTGTAACCTTGCTGGACGATGTCGCCGGTCGGCGCGGCGGGAAGCACGGCGGAGAGCGGCGTGCGATAGATGCTTGTCGGCTCCGAGAATTCGGGCCCGGCTGACACCAGCAGCGCGCCGCCATTCTCGACATAGCCAGCAATGTTTTCGAAATACGCGAGCGGGAGCACTTCCAGACGTTCGCGGAAGTGATCGAAAATGATCAGATCGAACTGATCGAGCTTTTCCACGAACAATTCGCGCGTCGGAAAGGCGATCAGCGAAAGCTCATCGATGGGCGTGAAGTCCTGCTTGTCCGGCGGGCGCAGAATGGTGAAGTGGACGAGATCAACCGACGGATCGGCCTTGAGAAGGTTGCGCCAGACGCGTTCGCCGGCGTGGGGCTCACCGCTGACCAGCAGCACGCGCAGGCGGTCGCGTACGCCGCTCACCGCCACGACTGCGCGATTGTTCTGAAGCGTAAGTTCGGCGGGGCCGGGCTTTGCTTCGAGCTCGACCACATTCTCTCCGCCATGCGCGATGGGGACGTGGATCGTCGCGTTTTTGCCGATGGGAACGGTGCGCAAACCGGCGTCGCGTCCGTCGATGCGGATCGTGACGTCGGCAACGCCGCCGCCGCTGCCGCCGAAATCGTCCACGCGCAGAACCATCTGCGCGTCCTGCCCAACGATGGCGAAGCGTGCCGCATCGACGACCGTGAGTTTGCGGTCGCGTTCGTCCTTGCGGCCGACGATCAGGGCGTGCAGCGGTGCTTTGATCTGCGATTTCTTCGGCGCGTCGTGGACTTCGCCGTCGGTGATCAAGATCGCGCCGGCGACGCGCTCGGGCGGAACATCTGCGAGCGCGGAATTGAGCGCGGTGAAAAGCTGGGTGCCGTTGTCCTCACCGGTGGTCTGCGTGGTCACCGTGGTTTCGCGGACTTCCAGGTCTTTCTCGGATGCGAGCCGCTTCTTGATCGCTGCAAGCGCCCCGTTTGCGTCGGCCGTGCGGTTCTCGATGCCCATACTCTGTGAGCGGTCCGTGACGATGACGGCGACATCGTTCAAAGGCTCACGCTTCTCGTGCACGAGCAGCGGATTGGCGAGCGCGAAGATCGTCGCCGCGAACGCGAGACCGCGTGCCCAAGCACCGCGTGCCCGGCGCACAAGCGCGAACGCTGTCAGCAGTATAGCGACCGCGATGAACGCCCACAGCGCGTTCATCGGCACGAAGGGCGCGAAATCAATTGTCGTTGTCATGCTCAGTGCCCCAGCCGCTGCAGCAAAGCGGGCACATGCACCTGATCGGCCTTGTAATTGCCGGTCAGGGTGTACATCACGAGATTGATACCGAAGCGATAGGCCAGCTCGCGTTGGCGCGGGCCACCGGGCGAAACGTCCACCACCGGCTGCCCTTGCGCATCCACCGCCCATGCGGCAGCCCAGTCATTGCCGCCGATGATGACGGGCGAAACACCATCGCCGCCGCGCGCCGGTGAGGATCCGGCGTTCTTGCTGGCGGCCGGCAGCGCTTCGACCCAGACCTTGCCGCCGTCCCAGCGGCCGGGAAATTCACGCAGCAGATAAAATGCCTTGGTCAGCACGTGATCCTGCGGAATGGTTTCGAGCGGCGGCAGGTCGAGCTTGGCGGTCAGGCGGCGCAATGTCTGCTCGCCAGGCGACGTCGCGCCGCGCGCCGCGCCAAGAGTCAGATCGCGTGTGTCGAAAAAGATCGTGCCGCCATTGCGCATATAATCGGCGATGCGCGTGAGCGCCTGGGGCGAGGGATCCTTCTCGCGCGGGTCCATCGGCCAATAGAGCAGAGGAAAGAAGCTCAGATCGTCATGAGCGATATCCACGCCCATCGGCTCGTCCGCGGCATAGGATGTTCGCTGCTTCAGCACGGCGGCGAGCCCGGTCAGGCCCGCGCGGCTCATCGCGTCGAGATCGGGGATGCCGGTTTCGACATAGGCAAGGCGCGTATCGTTCGCGGCCTTCAGATTGAAGGCATCGTCGGCGGCGGCATTGTGCGGGCGAAGGAGAACGGCAAGCGCGATGACGCCGGCCCAGCGCAACCCGGGCGCCAGTCCGCGCAGACCGAGTGAAATCAACGTATCTATCAACAGAAGCAAAATCGCCAGGACCAGCAGCGGCGGCTCGAGCGCGAACGCACTGCCGCGCACATAGGGTTCGTCGGGAATTCCGACATCGTCCATCGGCGTAAGCCGCGTGTTCGCGTTCGCGATGTTGAGCGCGAAGGCCGCGCCGTTCACGCCATAGAGTCCGGGCGGATGGGCACGCGACGGAATTGTCCTGGAGAGGTTAGACGCGCGCAGCGGCAAGATATCGCCTTCGGGTTTTCGCAGGCGGCCGAAGCCGTCGAGCGTCTCCAGCGCGGGCAGCGCCGCAGCACTTGCGAGTTCGCCGGGGTTGGTGCCGTTCGACAGCATCAGCAGCCGGCGCAGCATGTCGACATAGAGCCCGGAGAGCGGCAGCGACGACCATGACGGGCTCGCGCTGATATGGAACAGAACGATCCAGCCCTTGCCGCGCTGTTCGGCGGTCACAAGCGGCGTGCCGTCCGCCAATCGCGCCCAGGTGCGGTCGGAAAGCTGCACCGATGGCTCGGCAAGCACCTGCCGCGAAACAGTCACGTCCGCAGGAATTGAAAGACCGTTGAACGGGCTGTTGTCCGCGAAGGGCGCCAGATGCTGCGGCTCCGCCCAGGCAAGCGCGCCGCCAAGATAGCGGCCTCCGACCCGCAGTTTCACCGGCACAAGATCGTCCACGCTGCCGGTCATGCGATCGCCCGCAAAACGGATCAGAAGCCCGCCATCGTTCACGAACTTCGCGACACGGTCGGTTTCGGAGATTTTGCCGATATCGGCGAGCACAAGGACGCTGATCTTGTCGTCCAGCAGGCGTGTGATGTTGCCCTTATGGAGATCACCATAGGGCGCGAGTGCCTTTTCGAGATAATAAGTGTCCGACAGCAGCGGCTGCTCGCTTTCGACATTGCTGGCCGCGACAAGACCGATGGCGCGGCGTGGCGCGCCGGAATCGAACAACTGCACAGCGCCTGCGGAGTCTTCATTCGAGATCGCCAGACGCGCGATCTCGTTACGCACCTGAAGCGGCAGGATAATTCTCGCCGTTGCGTTCGTTTTGCCGTCCTCGATGTGGAACGGCGCGGTGGCGAGGATTTCGCCATGTGTGCCTTGGGCTTCCAGCGTGCCGGTGCGCGCGCCATCGGCTCCTGTGCGGACAATGACTGTGGAAATGCCATTGGCGATGCCGTTGGGCGGTAGAACCGCGAGCGGACCGCCGGTATCGCTGAACAGGCGCACGTCGCCGACCCGTGCGAGCGCAGCTTCCGTCTCACGTGCGTGATTGTCCTCGATGCCGTCGCTGAGCCAGAGTATCTGAGGCTTGTTCGCGAACTTTGTCTTCGCGAGCGCGGTGGCGGCACGCAAACGGTCACCTGCCCAGGGCTCGGGCGCCAGCGCGTTCGCGCGACGTTCGGCTTCGCCGGCATCGAGCAAACCGGTGTCCGGCACATCGGCGGTCGCGACCAGCGTGACGGCACGACCATCCTTTGCGGCACCACGGATTACATCGGTAAGGAAGGCCTGACGTTTGTCCCAGCCATGCGCAGCCGTCCAGCCATTATCGACAAACAGCACGATCGGGCCATCTCCTGCGATACGCGCGGGCTGGCCAAACATCGGTTCTGCCAGCGCCAGGACGATCGCCGCTGCCGCAATCAGCCGCAGGATCAAAAGCCACAGCGGTGTGCGCGCGGGTGTTTCCTCTGTGTCTTTCAATCCGAGCAGAAGCCGCAGTGGTGGAAACATGACACGCTTCGGCGACGGCGGCGTGACGCGCAGCAGAAACCAGATCGCGGGCAAGAGGATAAGTGCCGCCAAAATCCACGGCGCACCGAAACTCAAAGAGCCGAGAAAACCCATCGCCTCACGTCCGGCTATGGCGTGCGCCGCTCATGCCGGCATAGAGCGCGATCAGCGCGGTCTGCGGCGAACGGTCGGTGCGGTGCGCGAGATAGTTCCAGCTGAGCTTGCCCGCGAGCAGCGCCACCGTCTCGGCGTGCGCCTTGAACCGCGTGCGATAGGCGCCGGCCACGGTTTCCGCACGGCCAAGCGTTTCCATCATATCCTGTCCCGGCGCCTCGAAACGTGTGCGGCCTTCGTAGGGAAAATCCTCTTCTGCGGGATCGATGATGTGGACCAGATACCCATTGCTGCCCGATTGCGTCATGCGGCGCAGCGCGGCTTCGACCGCTGTCAGCGGCGAAAGAAAATCGCTGAACCAGACGAATTGCGCGTTGCGCGACAGCGGCAAGTTCGGCGGCAAAGTGTCGTTGGACGGCGTATCGCTCAGCGCATAGCCCATACGGCGCAGCGCCGCCCGCGAACTTGCGGGCGCATGCGGCTGGCCGAGCACCGCGACACGCTCACCGCCGCGCACCAGAGCGGATGCCAGTGCGAGCGCGAGGAGATTGGCGCGGTCCAGCTTGGTCACAGTACCGGATTTGAAGCGCATGCCCGGCGAACCGTCGCGCCAGAACCAGACCGACTGCGCCACTTCCCATTCGCGTTCGCGCACGAACAGATGTTGCGACTTCGCCGATTGCCGCCAGTCGATGGCAGTCGATGGATCTTCGGCGCGGAAGCGGCGGAACTGCCAGAAGCTCTCACCCATGCCGGCCTTGCGGCGACCGTGGATGCCGATGCTGACAGCGGAGGCGAGACGTTCCGCTTCCACCATCAATGGCGGCAGTGTGGACGAGAGTTCTTCCGCTTCGTCCTGAAGCGAGGCCCGCGCGCCGCTGAACAGAGGTTGCGTCAAAGAAGCTCCCGGCACAGCCGGTCGATCACGGTGGTGAGCGTCATGCCTTCCGCGCGCGCCGAGAAGCTCAGCGCCATGCGATGGCGCAGGATCGGATGCGCCAGCGCCACGACATCGTCGGCCGATGGCGCGAGCCGTCCATCGATCAGCGCGCGCGCGCGAACGGCCAACATGAATGCCTGGCTCGCACGCGGTCCGGGGCCCCAGGCGATGTAATCGCGGATATCCTTCAGTCCGTCATTGTCGGGTCGCGCCGCACGCACGAGGCGCAGGATCGCTTCGACGACCTGCTCGCCCACAGGGATGTGGCGCACGATCCGCTGCGCTTCCATCAATTCTGCCGGCGTGCTGATGCGCTGCAGCGCGTGCTCTTCGCCGAACGTGGTGGCGAGCAACATGCGCTTTTCGGCGTCCTTGTCGGGATAGCCGACGTCGATCTGCAACAGGAA
>CAZCJI010000172.1:0-6874 GCA_964498625.1 uncultured Rhizobium sp. | reverse complement strand
GGTTCAAGCAGGGCGGTCTTGATATGATCGACGTCAGCGTCGGTTTCAACACGCCGGACATCTCGCGGATTCCGTGGGGACCGGCGTTCATGGCGCCGTTCTGCGAACGCATCCGCCGCGAGACCGGCATTCCAACCGCCTGCGGCTGGTTCATCACAGAGCCAGCACAAGCCGACGCGATCATCCAGAAAGAGCAGGCCGATATCATCATGCTCGCGCATATGATGCTCGACGATCCGAACTGGCCCTATCACGCGGCGCGTGCGCTGAACGTGCCCAATTTCAAATGGACGCTACCGGCGCAATACGCGCACTGGATTCGCGCTTAGCCGCGCGCAACGCCGGGCACGTTGGTGATGGCCTGCGCCCAGGGCCACGCGGACTCCAGCCAGATCTGTCGCTTCGGCGGCAGATCGGCTGCCTGTTTCAACGCGCCAAGACGAAGATTGAAGATCGTCTGGTTCTCCGCGCTGGTCGCATAAATGGGAGAGCCGCAATCGCCGCAGAACGCCTGCATGCGTTTTGCGCCGCTGTCGGCTGTCTTCACATAGGTCTTGAGCGTGCCGCGCAGCAGGCGGAAATCCTCGACTTTCGCCGGAACGCTTGCGCGCCACGGTGCGCCGGAGAATTTCTGGCAGTCGGTGCAGTTGCAGACCGCGCTGCGTTCCGGATCGACTTCCGCTTCAAAAGCGATGCGGCCGCAGTGACATTCTCCGTCGACGTGCATGTCTGTCTCCCGAAAGTTCTGTGATCATCCGCGACGGTGGCGGATAGGGTCAAACGTCCTGAAAATAATTTTCGCGGTCCCTCTTGAAGCGTGACGCTGACATCGCCAAATCCGCTACATCCCGATAGGAGCGACGAAGACGACCCGGCGGCCGAAAGCCCGCGCGGTTCCTGACTTTTTCTCTGAGTACACAGCGCCGCCACAGGGCTCCGAAAGATTATTCTGGTCCACTTATCGAACACCAGCGCGAAGGGTTATTCCCGCTGTCCCGCGGTGAGACCAATTGAACCTCCTGAATTCGAACATCGCGGTTCAATTGGGCGGCCTTTAGTGGATCAAGCCTTCCTGCTTCATCGCGGCCTGTACCTTCGGGCGCGCCAAGACGCGCTCATAGAACGCGCCCAGCGCCGCACCCACCGGGATGTGCATCTTCTTCGCCCATGTCAGCATCACAAACAGGTAGGCGTCTGCGGCCGTGAATGTGTCTCCGAGCAGAAAGGATTGGCCGCTCAGCGCCTTGTCGGCGAAGGCAAATCTGTTCTCGATGGTCGCGATGGTCTTCTTGCGTTCGTCGCCCGACACACCATGAAAGAGGGGGCCAAAAGTCTTGTGGATCTCGCCATTGATAAAGGTGAGCCATTCCTGCAGGCGATAGCGCGGCAGCGTTCCGCAAGCGGGCGCCAATCCGCTGCCGGGGTTCTGATCCGCAAGGTATTGAACGATCGCCGGGCCTTCGGTGAGAAGTTCGCCGTTATCGAGCGCCAGCGCCGGCACCGAGCCTTTGGGATTGATCTTGTGGAAATCCGTGCCGTCCTCGAGCGTGTGCGCCTTCAGATCGACTTTCACCAGTTCGATCTTCAACCCAGCTTCCTTGGCCACGATGTGCGGCGACAGCGAGCAGGCGCCGGGGGCATAGTAAAGCTTCATCGAGGATACTCCTTACTGCATCGCCCGCAGATAAGGCTCACCTGACGCCTAGAAATTCAATCCCTTTCCATCGAGGTTTTTCATCGCCGTCGGAACATGGCGGCCTGCGTCAAGCGCTGGCGACCTCCAAAGGCGGCAGCTTGTAGGTCCCGTCATAGAGCTCGGGCCGCGGCTGGTAGGTGCGGAATAGAAGCTTGTAGGGTCCTTCGGGCGCCGGCAGCCAGTTGCTTTGACCCGCAGCAGGGGCCGCGTGCTGTATTTGAATTGAAAGCGAACCGTCCCTGCCGTAGGCGAGCCCCGCCGTGCGGTCGTTGATCGCGTAGCGTTTGAGCGGGTTCTCCACAAGGCGATAGTCGGGACCGTAGAGGGTCAGCGACCAGAAGGCATCGACAGGTGGCAGATGTCCGCCGGGGAAGGTCAGTTTGTAGGCCGTGTGTCCACCAAGAGGCTTTCCGTCCGGTCCGCCATTCGCGCTGAAATAAAGCGCTTCCTTCGCGATGTGCGCGCCCGGGCCGACCTGATTGACGACGGCCCGCTCCAGCGGATCTCGGATGAAGTTTGTGATCTTGTAGTTGACCGACCAGCCATTGACGACGGTTGCCAGCTTCGCAGCGTGGATGCGTGCCAGCCCGCCTGGCACCGCTTTGGCGAGCAACGATACGAGCGCGGGGTTGCGTGATGGCGTGAGACCGGCGCCGATGCCGGCACGCGCGAACCGCGGCACGCCGTCTGCGTCTTGCGATGGCGGCGGATAGGCCTTTGCGAGCGCGCCGAGTTCGTCGAAATAGGCCGGGCCGCTTTTCGACAGGTCCAGAATCGGCAGCACGTTCAGCGCATTTTCCTGCGGGATGGGTTGCTTCTGTCCGTGGGGATAGGCCGCGAGCGGGCCGAGCGTGAAGCCTTGCTGCGCTTGCTGGGCCGCTGCGAGGTCCTTGTCACCCCGGACGAGTGTGCGGGTGAGCGAAAAGACGAGAGACGTTGTCGCCGGAATCTGTTTCGCGCCATCGGGCAATTTTCCCGCCCATCCCGGCGGCGTCAGAACATAGACCCCGGCCTTCGTTCCGGTTTGGCGGCGTCCGACATAGGAGAATGTGTTGCCGTAAGCATCGACGAACTGGATGGAATAGTAGCGGTCATGCGTATCCGGCACGGCAAGGACAAGCGGTCCGGATGCGAGATCGATCCAGGCATAGCCATAGAGCGTATCCACGTTCGGCCCCGCGACGTTCAGAGCCGGTGTCGCAAGCGTCGGTGTCACACAGAAGCGGTTGAAGACCGCGCCTTTTCTTTTCGCTAGATCGAGATAGCGTCCGGTGAGAACCAGCGGGAAACCCCAGATGAATGCGTCCTCCGCAACCAGGGCGTGCGGATCCGGCGTCGCGCCCATTGCCCCCGTCATGGGCCACGCCGCGGCGGCCGCTGTTCCCAAAACAAAGTCCCTGCGCGTAGAAATCGCATCCGCCATCGTCATTGTCTCCATCCAGGCTTGATCTCACTTTATTATATTAAATCGATAGAACAAGTATACATTATGCCCAAACCAAAGAAGCGAGCCACCGTTGAACCGGTCTCAGAGTCCTTCGAACAGCGCCGTCGATAAATAGCGCTCGGCGAAAGAGGGCACGATCACGACGATGGTCTTGCCCTCCATGCCTGGACGCGCGCCCACTTCGAGTGCGGCGGCGATGGCGGCGCCGGACGAGATGCCGACAGGAATCCCTTCGCTCCTGGCCACTTTGCGCGCGGTCGAGAACGCCGTCTCGTTGGAGATCGTGATGACTTCGTCGATCACGGTGCGATCGAGAATGCCCGGCACGAACCCCGCGCCGATGCCCTGGATCTTGTGCGGGCCGGGTTGTCCGCCGGAGAGCACCGGAGAGTCTTCCGGCTCCAGCGCGATCATCTTTACGCCGGGCTTCTTCTGCTTGAGGATCTGCCCCACGCCGGTGATCGTGCCGCCCGTGCCGATGCCGGAGATGACATAGTCGACGGCTCCGTTGGTGTCGTTCCAGATTTCTTCGGCCGTGGTGCGGCGATGGATTGCCGGGTTGGCCGGGTTCTCGAATTGCTGCGGAATGATCGCACCCGGGGTGGACGCGACGATTTCCTGCGCCTTCGCAATCGCGCCCTTCATGCCCTTGGCGGCATCGGTAAGAACGACTTCGGCGCCCATGATGGCCAGCATCTTGCGGCGCTCGATGGACATGGATTCCGGCATCACAAGGGTGAGCTTGTAGCCTTTGGCTGCTGCGGCGAACGCGAGCGCGATGCCGGTGTTGCCGCTGGTCGGCTCAACAAGCGTGGATTTGCCGGGTGAGATCACGCCCTGCTGCTCGAGCGCCTCGATCATAGAGACGCCGATGCGGTCTTTCACGCTGGAGATCGGATTGAAGAATTCGAGCTTGAGCAGGACATCGGCCTTGACGCCCGCTTCCTTCGGAAGCCTGGCCATGCGCACCAGTGGCGTGTCGCCGATGGTTTCGGTGATGGAGTTGTAGATGCGGCCGCGGCCCGGCTTTCCGGCTTCCATGTTTTTTCTCTCTCGTTGTCATGGCCCGCAGCTGCGGGCCATCCAGTTGGTCGTAATGTGGCGTCCAAGAAAGTTAGGCGATTGTTTTACCAGAGCTACCCAAGGGTTCACCTAGGCGGCCCGCATTTGCGGGCCGTGACAAGTAGGGCACTAAATTGTGAAATCTGCTGTCGCGCTGCCGCCGCAATCGACGCCGGCTTCGCGGGCTTGCGCGCACAAATCCTCGATGGAGATCGCGTCCAGTTTCTCCATGACCTCGTCCCGCAGTTTCGCGATCAGCGGCATGACGATGCGCGCGCCGAGATCGGAGTGCGGAGCGATCTTCTCGACCTCCTCGCCGTCATCGAGGCTTTCCGCGACGCGCACGACTTCGCCGACAGTAATGCGGCGGCGCTCCTTCGCGAGCCGGTATCCGCCACGCGGGCCGCGCACGCCTTTGAGCACGCCGGCACGCACGAGCTGCTGCATGACCTGTTCGAGATAGCGCTGCGGCACGCCCTGACGCGCGGTGATTTCTTTTGCCTGCACCGGTTCCGGACGTCCGTTAAAAGCGATATCGATCACCGCCTCCAACGCCAGCAAAGTTTTGCGTGAGAGCTTGAGCATCAATCCTCGTCCACGCCTGTGCCTGTCGAGCCGAAGCCGCCTTCGCCGCGAACGGTGACGGGAAGCTGTTCGACTTCCTTGATCTCGGCATGCTTGATACGCGCGAACACGATCTGCGCGACCTTCATGCCGCGTTTCACCGTAAACGGCTGATCGCCGAGATTGACGAGGATGGCTTTGATCTCGCCACGATAGTCGCTGTCGATCGTGCCCGGCGCGTTGAGCAGCGTGATGCCGTGGTTCAGCGCGAGGCCGGAGCGCGCGCGCACCTGGCCTTCATATTTGTCGGAGAACGCGACCGCGATGCCGCATGGGATGGCGGCACGCGCGCCCGGCTTCAGTTCGATGTCGCCGTCGATGGCCGCGAGGAGGTCGAGAGCGGCCGAACCTTCCGTCGCATAGGACGGCAAGGGCAAGTCCTTCGCATGGGGCAGGCGTTGAACGGAGAGGTTCATGCCGCTTTGCCCTTCAGGGTTTCCGCAATGCGAGCCGCGAGGCGCGTGCCCACATCTTTCTTGTCCATCTCAGGCCAGTCTTCGGTCCTGTCTGCAGTGATCAGATGCACGGTATTTTTTTCTCCACCCATGATCCCGGTACCCGGGCTTACGTCGTTCGCGACGATCCAGTCGCAGCCCTTGCGCGCACGCTTCTCCTGCGCGTGCTGAATGACGTTGTCCGTTTCCGCAGCGAAGCCGATGAGCAGCGGCGGACGACGCGCACTTTTGGAAAGGGTCGCGAGGATGTCCGGATTCGCGGTCAGCGCAACAGACGGCGGCGGTGCGCCTACGGATTTTTTGATCTTGCCGTTCGCAATTATCTCGGGGCGCCAGTCCGCGACGGCAGCGGCGCAGACCGCGACATCAACCGGCAACACGGACTCGCATGCGGCCAGCATCTCACGAGCCGTTTCCACCTTGATCAGCTTCACGCGCGATGGCGGTGCGATGGCGACGGGGCCGGAAACGAGGATGGTCTCAGCACCCGCGTGCGCGAGCGCATCGGCAATCGCATAACCCTGCTTGCCCGAAGAGCGATTGGCGATATAGCGCACAGGATCGAGCGGTTCCTGCGTCGGGCCTGCCGTGACCAACGCTTTCATCCCGGCGAGCGGGCCCGGCATCGCGAGTGCGTTCTCGATGGCGGCAACGATCGTCAGTGGCTCGGCCATCCGGCCGGGTCCGAATTCACCGCAAGCCATCTCGCCATCGTCAGGGCCAACGAAGATCGTGCCGTCTGCTTTCAGCATCGCGAGGTTTCGCTGCGTCGCCGGGTGGTTCCACATGCGAACGTTCATCGCAGGAGCCATCAGCACGCGCTTGTCCGTGGCAAGCAGAGCGGTGGAGGCGAGATCGTTGGCAAGACCGTTCGCAAGCTTCGCCATCAGATCGGCGGTCGCGGGCGCCACGACGACGAGATCGGCGGAGCGCGAGAGCTGTATATGTCCCATCTCCGCTTCATCGGTCAAGCTGAAGAGATCGTCATAGACTTTCTCGCCGGAAAGCGACGCAACGGAAAGTGGGGTGACAAACTCCGCGCCGGCCTTGGTCAGGATCGCGCGTACGCTCACGCCACGCTCCTTCAGGCGGCGGATCAGTTCGAGGGACTTGTAGGCAGCGATGCCGCCGCCGATGATGAGCAATACGCTGTTGCCGCGCATGCGGATGTCCTTGGACGAGGGCGGAGAAAATACCGCGCCGCATCGGGGATATAAAGAGAATAACGGGCGCGGGCTGTGGTTCGCGGTCAGGGAGCTAAGGCCATGAATGTACAGGTGAAATCAACCGATTTGCCGCCCTTTAAGCCGCTGCCCATGAAAGCGCCGGATATCGAAGTGGTCCGCAAACCGGACGGTACGGTCTATCTGAGTTCCCGCCATCCGCTTGGCCAGATGCACCGTTCGACGGTCCATTTGTTCGAACAGCGCGCATCCGCGCATCCCGATCGCAAGTTCATCGCCGAGCGTGTTCCGCTTCCCGGCGGTGGCACCGGCGATTGGCGTTTTATCACCTATGGCGAGATGAACGCGCGTGCGAACGCGATCGCGCAGGCGATGCTGACGCGTGGTCTAGGTCCGGACACGCCGC
>CAZCJI010000171.1:4032-6908 GCA_964498625.1 uncultured Rhizobium sp. | reverse complement strand
GCCGATGCGTTCGCGTTTTTCGACAAGCACGATCGCGTAGCGGTCTGCAACGACCCCAACGCAGCGTTCTTCGGATTTCCTTCGAAAATCGATCTTCTCGGCCGTGCGTTTGACGAACTGATGGCGCGTGCCAGGGTCAGCAAGCGTATCGAACATCGCGAACCACCCGAACAATGGGTCGCGCGGCGGGTCGAGGCGCACCGCATCCCCGCCGGAATCATGACCGTCGAGCTGAAAAACGGCGAGGCGTTTGTGATGCGCGATCGCGCGACCTCCGACGGACGCGTCGTGATCTATACCGACATCAGCGAACGGCGCCGGGCCGAGCGGGCGCTGGAGGAGCAGACCAGGACACTGGCGGAAACGCGCGATGCGGCAGCGGCACAGGCGAATTATCTATCCGATCTGACGCGCCGCTTCGACGAGGCCTCCGCCAGCGCAGACACGACCAAAGCGACGCTCATGCGCACCATGAGCCACGAGCTCAAAACGCCGCTCAACGCCATCATCGGCTTTTCCGATCTGCTGCTGAGCATGAACGACCGCTTCGGCCCCGAGCAGGTCAAGGAATATGCGGGCCTGATCCACGATGGCGGACAGAACCTGCTGCGCCTGATCAACCAGATCCTCGATCTCACGAAACTGTCGGCGAAACGCTATGAACTGCGCCGGGCGCGGGTCGATGCCGGCGCCGTGCTGTGGACGGTCTACAGCGCGTTCGCGGCCAAGGCCGCCGCCAAGAGTCTTACCGTCAATATCGCCGCACCGCTCGATTTCATCGTCGATGCAGATGAAGCCGTATTCGCGTCCATGCTCTCGCACCTGGTCGAGAATGCCGTTCGCTTCACGCCGGAAGGCGGACGGATCGCGCTTGCGGTTTCCAAAGACGACGCGCAGATCACGGTACGCATCGCCGACAGCGGCCCCGGCGTCGCCGAAGAAGACATCGCGCGGATCCTGCTTCCCTTCGAACAAGGCGGCCGCGGAATGGCGGATCACACGTCCGGCGCCGGCCTCGGCCTCACACTCACAAAAGCGTTCGCCGAAGCACATGGCGGCAAGCTGACCATCGACAGCAGGACCGGCGAAGGCTTCGTTGCGACCGTGACGCTTCCCACCCATTGACCGAATGTGCGGTCGGTTGCGCTCTGGCGCGCCACAATTGCCCAACCTCTGAATCAAATCTGAATCGACATCGCTTCGATTGAGACGAATTTGAATTAAATGGGAACGATCGGCGCAACAGCCCATTCTAACTAAGAGCGGGAAAGACGTGCGTTAACCGAACTGCATCGAATTTTACCGATTGGTTTCAAGACCGGGAAAAGCCCGGCGCGCCATCTTCCTCGCGACACGAGCAAGCAGGTCGGCGATGATTTTTCGCGCGGTGTTCTGGATTGGATTGGTGGCGCTTTTGATGCCGCATGAACCGGATCTCGGTTTCGGCCGCCCGGCAGGCATCGATTCCAGCATTCCGTCGGAAGTCGCCGCATGGACCAAGGATGACGTGCAGCCCGGGCTCAAGGATCCCGAGAGCCTGTGCCGCTACAACGCGCATGCCTGCGCCACCACAGAATCCCTGCTCGACAATTTCAGAGCGATGACCGTACGCAGCCTCGCCCAGGTAAAAGCGGACATCGCCGAAAACCGGGCGCATCGTGGATCGGGAAATTAGGCTCGACCTAGGTCTGCTCAATCCTCGCCGTTAGACTGCGGCCATGAGCGATTCCTTTTCCGCCGAAGATTGGCGCGTGGTGCCGCTGCGCGGCTTCGACGAATTGCGTGTCGGCGAGATGTTCAAAAGCGCGTCTCGCACGGTGACGGAAGCAAACTTCGCCGCGTTCCAGACTGTCAGCCTCGACAACCACCCCATCCATTATGACGACGAATACTGTAAGCGGCTTGGCCATTCCGGGCCACTGGCGCATGGTCTTCAGGTGCTGAGCTTCACGGCGGCGGGCGCCGGACTGTTTCCGCACGTTATTGGCGAAAAGCTCATCGGTTTCATCGAGGTCAGCGCGAAATTCCTCAAGGGCGTTTATGCCGGCGACACGCTCTATCCTGCGCTGACCATCAGTGAACTCATTCGCCAACGCACAACCGGGATCGTCGCCATGCGCGCGACCGTTCACAATCAGAAGTCCGAGCTCGTCCTCGACGGCATACATCGCTACCTGATGCGGCTTTAGGTCATTCCGCTTGCCAGCTTCGCGTAGGCACACGCCGCGGTCCGGTGATCGTCATTCCGTAGTGATCCGCAAGCCGGTCGAGCGCGATGACAAGCACGACCTTTCCCGCACGTTGCGGCCAACCCTGGCTCGATTCCGCATCTTCGAGCCCGATCAGGTGACAGCAGACATCGAAGAGAAGATCGTTCAGAACCGGTCCCACGGCTTTCATCGCGCGGCTGAAACGCTGTTTCGCCGCGATCACGGTCTCGGTCAGCGTCGCGCCGCCGGCCCCGCGCCTGCCGGACACGATCGGTGCGGTGAGGTCGATGCCGAGCCGGGGTGTGAGTTGCGCGATGGTGAAATCGCGCCTGAGCCGCTCGCCCGCGGCGCATTGCGCGGCATCGATCAGGCCGCGCGCCCGAAGCCAAGTGAGCGGCGACTCCGCTTCGTTGACATCGACAAGATGTTCGACGCCGTCGGCATCGAGGACAAGGCGCTTCGCGATCTGCTGATGCTGGGCGGCAAACGGATCGCCATCGGCCATCGCGCGCCGAAGCCATGCGGCGCCGATGTCGCTCAACGCAAAGCTTTCCGGCGTCGTGGGGCGCGGGGCGAGGCAGTCGCGGGGGCGGCTGGGCCCCGCCACCACGGGATTTGGGGGGGGCGGCCCGCGCGACGGGGTGGTTTTTTTGATGGTGGGGTAAC
>CAZCJI010000171.1:0-4022 GCA_964498625.1 uncultured Rhizobium sp. | reverse complement strand
TCCGCGCGCGATCCGGTTTGTTATCTTGCAGGATCGCGTACCGCCCATCATCGAAGCGCGTGAGCACCGCATTTTTCGCCTGCAATCTGCGCAGCACGCGCCGCGCTTCGCGCTGCAATTCGCGCTCGCCGATCATGCGGCGACTCCCACCGCCTGGCGCAACAGGACTTCGAGCTGCAGCAATGTGCTGTCGAGCTCCATATCCTCGCGCATATCCTCGACATGACGCAGCGCATAACATGCTGTCGAACGGCTGCGCCGGAACGCGAGCCCTATCTCGGCGAAGCTCATCTCAAGCACGATATGGCTGAGATACATCGCGATCTGACGCGCGAGGGCGGTGCGCGCATCTTTGCGCCGCCTGGAGCGCAGGTCTTTCACGTTCACACCGTAGATTTTCGCGACGATGGCCTTTGCGATGTCCGAGGAACGTGGCGTCTTGTTGTGGTCAGCGCCTTCACCAATCCCTTGCATTTTCAACCCCTTATGTCTCAAGCCGCCGTCTGCATGCGGCAACACAAGGAGTATTATCCTATACTTTTGGCACTGTTCGATAAGAAAAGGTGTTTTTTCCTATCATTTCGCAAAATCACAATTTTTACAGAGGCTTAGAACAAGCAAAAAACGGCCCCGAACGCGTCGGAGCCGATTTCAGGACAGATCAGGCAGAGTGTTTAGCTGCGCAGGAAAATCGCGCCGAGGATCACACCAATGCCGAGCGACACCAGCAGCGCCGACAAAGGCTGCTCGCGGATCTGGTCGCGCGCCGTGTCGAGATTGTCATTCGCCCAATTCTCCACGTCATCGACCTTTTGCGATACGGATTCCTGCGCCAACCGATAAGCGCGCTCCGCCACCGCCTCCGCTGTCCGGAGCGCCATCCTGGCACGGTCGTTTGCGACCTCACCGGAATCCGCAGCCAGACCTTTCACGTCGGTCTGCAATGCGTCGATGTCCGAACGCAGCGCGTCAAGGCGCGAGTCGAGGTTTTTCGTTGCAGTCTTTTTCCGGCGTGTGACAACCATCATCATCTCCTTCAACAGAGAAAACTTCCAGAGCGGTAACGCGTGGCGGGTACCAATGTTCCCTACGGACGCAGGGAATCCCCATCGTCTTCTTCGCGCGCCATCACAGCCGCCATCATCGACACCAATGCGCCGAACAGCAGCGAGAGCGCGATCCAGAGACTCGTATAGCTCGCGATTCTGCGCGCGAGATCGGCGGCCTTTTTCGTCTTCGCCTGCACATCATTCTGCAGATTGTCGATGCGTACCGCCGCGGCATCGCGCGTCATGTTCGCTTCGTTGGACACGATCGTCATAAGGCGATCCTTGTCGTCCGCCGTGATCTGTTCACCCTGCGCAAAACCGGCATCGAGGATGCGGCCGGCTTCCGCGCGCGCGCCTTCTGGCGCGCTGGTGTTGGGACGGAAAAGCACATCGACGAGATAGGCCGTCGGCGCGGATTCGGTCTTGCTGGATGTCATGCCGTACAGCGCAGCCGTCCCCGAACCGGCATTCGCGGACATTGCGGCGAAAGCGACCATCGTGACCGTTGCCAGAACCGTCACCGCCCACGCCACGAGGCCATGCGCTTCGGCGCGGAATTCTTCCTGGATTTTGCTTTCGCGAAGCGGTCCGATCAGACGCCCGGTGAAATGGCCGCCGACCGCGAAGCCGAACGCTTGCGCGATGAAGAAATAGATCGCGCCGCCGGTGAGAAACGATGGCGCGGCGTGCAAATTGGGATGAACCAGCAGAAGCCCGAAGCCGGAGCCAAGCGTCAGCAAAAAGAACGTCACCGCGGTCGCGACGACGCCGCCCATGATCGCCAGCCCCCAGGAAAACCGGTAGCCCGTGTTCTCTTCGCCCTGTTCGGCGATGACGACCGTGTCGGTCATGATGTCATCCCCTCAGGCGTGGCCGGTGATGAGCCAGAGAATGATGATGATCGGGATTGGAATGCCGATGACCCAAAGCAGAAGAGAGCGCATGTGAATTTCCCCGAATGTCGTGGCGTTAACGGTGGGTTCGCGAAAAGGTTCCCTAAGCCGGAATCCTGACTTTCTTCTTGGCTGCCTCGAACGCAACGTTCATGACGTAGCGGTCTTCCTGAGTGAAGTTCTCCTTCACGTCCGACCAGATGTTGCGCTCTTCCTCCGCAACATGATGCTCGACCAGCTCCTTGAGGACTTTCGCGGCCGCGGAGAATTCCGGCGAGGCGGCGTTGCCGATCTTCGTCAGCTTGACCAGCATCTGCGATGCAAGCGCGTGCTCCATCTCGCCTTCGTTGCCGTCCTGCTTTTCCTTTTTTCCCTTGAGTTTGAGGACCGCCTTGTAAACGACCTGATCTTCCGCCTTCAAATGCGGCGCCAGTGCCGCTTTCAGTTTTTTCAGGATCGATTTACGTTCCGCGGCCTTGTCGCTGCCCGCGAGCTTCTTCAGAAGCGCGCCGGCCTCTTCGTGCTCCTTCTTGAGCGTATCGAGGATATCGACTTCCTCCGGTCCGGGTTCGGTGCCCTTGAGCACATGGCCGATAGAACGGCCAGCTTTCTTGATCGATGTCGTCAGAGTCATCGGTATTTTCCATCGTTGAATTGCGCATTCGTAACGTCTCCGACTTCGCATTGTTCCGGGCATTATGCTTGGATAGCGATCTCAACCTGTTAGAATGTTCGCTGCCGTACAGGATTTTCCCATGCTTCGAACTGGCCGCTTGCTTCTCGCGCCGCTGTGCGTGTTCGTGCTCACGGGTTGCATGTTTTTCGAGACGCGTGCGAGCCGTGAGATCCGCCATCAGCCGAGTTACCGCATCGGATACGATGACGGCTGCGCGAGCGCGAATGCGCAGGGCGCGAACATGCGCCATGGCGACATCGTCCGCGATGATGCGCTCTATGACACCGATCAGGCATATCACGCCGGCTGGGCGAACGGGCACGGCGCCTGCACGCGTCTTGCGCCGCCGGGCCAGAGCGAAGGGCCGCTAAAGGACGTTAACCCCGGCATGGGTCACTAGCATTAATGCCTCGTTAACCTTGGAGGCAGAAACATGCGCGCTCGGCACATGCAGGCACTGATGCCTGCGTCAAACCGTCATATACTCCGTGTACGGTCTGTTGTCGCCGTAAAGGGCATGACGATGCTGGGTCATCTGGTTTTCAACCGGTATGCACCGGCCAACGATGGGTACACCCACGTTGAGCCAGCGAATTCCGGTTGGTTGCGCCGTGTGCTGGGCGCGCTGTTCGGCCGTCACTGAACGGAAGGCGTCTCCAGCACCAGAAGTTTGACGTCGCTCGACGGCGCGAAGTTTTCGCGGGTCGCCTCGAATGTCGTCGCGCCCGTCTTCTTGAGATCGCCACCCCAGCACAGCGACAGCACGTTGTCCGCTTTGAGCTTGTCGAGCGTCAGGTGGAAATGTCCGATGGGGCCTTTCCAATTGTTCGCGGTCTTGAGCACGAATTCAGTCGTGTACTGCTGCAGATAATCGCCGGCTTCCGGATGCCTGGCGGTTACCGCCGCGATCTTCGCCTTCAGGGTTGCCCGCGTCGGCGCATCGAGACAGAAATTCTTGTCGTAATACGCGCCCTGCTCACCCTGCATCGACGACGCGCCAAAAAACGTCTGACCCGTGACCGGCTGGTAGCGGTGTTCGATCGTCACGGTTTTTCCTGCGGGAAAATGCTGCTTCCACCAGAACTTGGTTTGCGCGACCCAGTGCGGATGGATTTCGTTTGCGCCGTCGATCTCGAGTAGCCCCCTCGCGGCGAGCGCCTTGCGCTGCGCCGGCGGCATCGCGTCGAGTTTCTTCACAAGTTCGCCGCCGATGATGTTGACCGGAAGTCCCGCGGCCTTCACTTCGGCCGTCACGTCGCGGCCGTTTTTGATCGCGCGTTCTTCCGGCGTCGCCACGACAGTCTTGCCATCGACCGTCAATGCGAAGCCCATGAAATTCGGGGTCTTGTCGAGCGTCGTGCCGAGCGGCTCGTAATAGAACTCCTGCACATCGATATCGGGCAG
>CAZCJI010000170.1:0-6920 GCA_964498625.1 uncultured Rhizobium sp. | reverse complement strand
TTTTGACCGTCGGCGTGCCGGTCGATCTGCCCAAGACCAAGGCGCAGGCGTTGAGCCAGGACCGCGAGCCGCTGTCCATCACCATCCGTAAAAGCGGGACGATTTATCTCCAGAACTCACCCGTCCCGGAGGACGGACTTGTCGATAAGCTAACCGCGATCTCCCAGAACGGTTATGACCAGCGCATCTTCGTGCGCGGCGACAAATCCGTCGATTATGGCCGCGTGATGGAAGTGATGGGGATGCTGAGCGCCGCGGGTTTCACCCATATCGGACTCGTCACCGATGCCGCCAAGCATAAGCCCGAGAAGGAGTAGCGCCGCTCGCACCGAGCGCGCCGCGTCTCCGGCCGGATGGATCGGCGCGGCGGCACTGCATGCTGGCATCATCGCGGCGACATTCTTTACCTGGTCGCACAGTCTCGATATCACCGACCAATCACCTCCGGTGGTGCCGGTCGATCTCGTGACGATCGGCGCCAAGACCAACATCGCGCCGATGATCAAGGTGCAACCCAAGGAACCGCCCAAGGAAGAAGAGGCGCAGCCGCCTGCGCCTCAACCCACGCCGCAACCCACACAAGCCGCTCCGCAGCAGGAAGAAAGCGCGCCGCCGCCGCCCAAAGAGGCGACCGCCGAACCGATCCTGAAGAAGCCGCCCCCGCCCGCACCGAAGGCAAAGCCGGATCAGGATCAGAAGAAAGAGAAGTTCGACATCAACAACATCATGGCGCTGCTCGACAAGCGCGCCCCTGCGGCGGCGTCGGCGCCGAACGCCAAGGTCGGCAACAAAACCATCAAGGGCTTCGGCGCGCAGAACGCGATGACGATGGATCTGGTCGACTCGCTCAGGAACCAGATCGCGCAATGCTGGAGCCCGCCTGTCGGCGCCCCAAATTCGCAGGAACTCGTCGTCGATTTCGACCTGTTCCTCAATCCGGACGGCTCCATCGCACAACCGCCACAATTAATCGGAAACTCGGCGTCGGCGAGCAGTTCCTATGCGCGCGCCGCCATCGAAGCGGCCCGTAGAGCGATCTACACCTGCGCGCCTTACAAGCTGCCGGCGGATCGTTACAGCCAGTGGCGCGAGATCAATCCGTTCCACTTCGACCCGCGTGGGATGATGGGACAGTAGTTTGGAGACCGGCGTATGAAAAAGATCGCGCTCGCTTTGATGGCTTTGTTCGGGTTGGCGCTCGCGACGCCGTCGTTTGCGGCGCTGCAGGTGGATGTCAATCAGGGCAACGTCCAGCCTCTGCCCATTGCCATCCCCGATTTCATCGGCGATGCATCGGCGGGCGCCAACATCGCGAAAGTCGTCGGCGCCGATCTCGAACGCTCCGGCCTGTTCAAGCCACTGAACGCGAAATCCTTCGTCGAGCAGATCAAGAACATCAATGCCGCGCCTGCTTTCGCGAATTGGCGCGTGATCAATGCGCAGGGCCTCGTCACCGGTCAGGTGACGATGCAGGGCGATGGTCGCCTGCGCGTCGATTTCCGCCTCTGGGATGTCTACGGCGAAAGCCAGATGCTGGTCTGCAATATTTCACGCAGCCGGAGAACTGGCGCCGCATCGCGCATCTGATCTCGGACGCGATCTACGAGCGCATCACCGGCGAGAAGGGTTATTTCGACACCCGCATCGTCTTCATCTCGGAAGCGGGACCGGCGACAAACCGCCGGAAGAAACTCGCGGTCATGGACGAGGACGGCGCCAATCCGATCTTCCTCACCAAGGGCGATTACATGGTGCTGACGCCCCGGTTCAACCCGACGGCGCAGATGATCGCCTATATGTCGTATATCGCCAACAAGCCGCGGGTATACCTGTTCGATTTGGAAAGCGGCCGCCAGGAGATGCTCGGCAATTTTCCGAACATGACTTTCAGCCCGCGTTTCTCGCCGGATGGCAACAAGATCGCGATGACGCTGGAGAGCGGCGGCAATTCCGACATCTATGTGATGGATTTGCGAACGCGGTCGATGACGCGGCTGACGTTCGACCCCGCGATCGATACCGCGCCGTCTTTCTCGCCCGACGGCAGGCAGATCGCTTTCGAATCCGACCGCGGCGGAAGCCAGCAGATTTATGTCATGAACGTCGATGGTTCGAACGTGCACCGCATCTCCTTTGGCGGCGGCAAGAACGGCACGCCGGTCTGGAGCCCACGCGGCGATCTGATCGCGTTTACCAAACAAGGCGGTGGCTTTCACGTCGGTGTCATGCGTACCGACGGAAGCGGCGAACGCATCCTCAGCAACGGCTGGGAGGATGAGGGCCCGACTTGGGCGCCGAATGGCCGTGTGCTGATGTTCACACGCACGCTACAGGGCGGGCACGGCTCGCAAATCTGGTCCGTTGATATCACCGGACGCAACGAACGGCGCGTGCTCACGCCCGGCGACGCGTCCGATCCGGCGTGGTCGCCCTTGATCCAGTAGGTAACAGGTTCATAATGTTCCGCGCTGCCGTTTTTTGGCACGTTTTCGCCTTAAAGGCGTTACAAGTTGGGTTCCCGGTAGGTCTTGGTTTTTCCGGCTGAGACTGCGCTTTCCACGGAGTTATGATTGCCATGATCAGATTTTCGACAGGATTGAAACTCATTGCGGTCTCAACCGCGTTGATCCTCGCGGGTTGCGAAACCAAGCCGAAGCAG
The DNA here is from genome assembly GCA_964498625.1 of uncultured Rhizobium sp. GTDB lineage: Bacteria > Pseudomonadota > Alphaproteobacteria > Micropepsales > Micropepsaceae > Rhizomicrobium. The sequence continues at coordinate 4,261 of CAZCJI010000170.1, read as the reverse complement.
ACGGCTGACAGCGGTCCGCCGCCGGCCGCGTCGTCTCCGATGCAATCGTCTGCGCCGACATCGACTGTCGTACCCGGCAGCGCCGAAGATCTGCGCGTCAACGTCGGCGACACGGTACATTTCGAATACAACGCCTACGACGTCATGGAAGGCGACAAGTCGACCTTGCAGCGTCAGGCGGCGTGGCTCGCGAAATATCCCGCGGTGCGTGTCACCATAGAAGGCAATTGCGACGAGCGCGGCACGCGCGAATACAATCTCGCGCTCGGCGCCCGCCGCGCGAACGCGGTGAAGGAATATCTGGTGAGCCTCGGAGTCTCGTCGGGCCGCGTCGAGACGATCTCCTACGGCAAGGAACGTCCGACGTGCACGGAGTCGAACGATTCCTGCTGGGCGCAAAACCGCCGCGGCGTCACGTCGATCTCCGGCGGCGCGAACTCTTAAGGTCGTCTGAGCGCGATCCAGGAAGGGCGCTCATCCGGGCGCCCTTTTTGTTTGGGCATGGGCGGATTCCGTCCGGCCCCAATTTCGGCTAAGTATTCGCGGACAATGGATTTTCTGATGACGGTGACGAGCATGAGGAACAGAAATCTGATCCGTGGCTGCATGGTCGCGTTTCTTGCTTTTGGCGCGTTGTCCATGCCCGCTCATGCCGGGTTGTTCGGGGAGAGCGACGAGGAGAAAGCCGCGCGTCAGCACGAGAAAGATCAGGACGCCTCGATCGCCGATTTGAATCAGCGCCTGCACGATCTCGAGCAGGCCTTGAGCCGCGCGACCGGCGACAATGAGTCTTTGGCGCATCAGGTGCAGGTGTTGAGCGACAAGCTCGAGCGCCAGAAGAAAGACTTCGAATACCGCCTATGCACGCTTTCGGCGCAGCAACTTGGCGCCGCCGGGCAAGCTGGCGATGACCAGAACCAGACGGCGCTTCCGTGCCCCGGCGGAGGCGGCGTCTCGATGACCTACAATGCTCCGCCGCCGCCGACGCAGCAGCAATCCGTGCCGCAACAATCCCAAGGCCAGGTTCACCTCGCGCCGCCTCCGGGTGTACTGGGTACGCTGCCAGCCGGAACCAAAATGGCCAGTGTGGCTCCTGCCACCAATCCGGCGGCGAAGTCACAGTTCGATTCCGCGCTCGATATGCTGGCCAAGGCGCGTTACGACGACGCCCGCTCGGCATTTCGCGGATTTGCCGATGCTCATCCGGACGATCCGCTTGCGCCGCAGGCGATCTACTGGATCGGCGACATCGCTTACGTGCAGAAAGATTACATAAGCGCCGCACACGCTTTCGGTGAACAAATCCAGAAGTATCCGACAAGCACCCGCAGTGCGGGTAGTATGCTGAAACTCGGCCAGTCGCTGATCGCGATGGGTCAAACCAAAAAAGGGTGCATGACTCTTGGCGCGCTCCCGTCACAATATCCGGCCGCGGCAAAAAACATCACTGCGGAAGCGGCGGCCGAGCAAAAGTCCTCCTGCCACTGATCCGCTCAGCATCGGTTTCGCGCGAGCCATGGCTGGACTTGCCGCGCCGTGGCCCGCAGCCGTGGCCGTTTCGGGCGGCGGAGATTCCCTGGCGCTGATGCATCTGCTTGCCGATTGGGCGAAGGCACAGGGCCACAAGCCGCCCGTTATCGTCACCGTCGATCACAAACTTCAGAAACATTCGACGTCGAATGCAAAGCAAGTTCTCGCGTGGGCGAAACGCGCGGGACTCAAAGCGCACGCGCTGACCTGGAGGGGTACCAAGCCCAAGGGCGATATCGAAGCCGCGGCGCGTGAGGCGCGCTATCGCCTGATGGGAGAATGGTGTCGCAAGCGCGGCATCGCGGCGCTTTATGCCGGGCACACGCGTGACGACCAGGCGGAGACATTTCTGCTTCGCCTGGCGCGCGGCAGCGGACTTGACGGTCTGGCGGCCATGCGTCCGGTGTCGTCCTATCCGTTGCCGGAGTTCAAGGAATTGGAGCTGGTCCGTCCGCTCATCGATACCGAACGGGACGCGCTGCGCTCTTACCTGACGGCGCGCAGCCAGGAATGGTTCGACGATCCCATGAACAGCGATCCGCGTTTTGCGCGCGTCCGGATCCGCGCGGCCATGGAGCATCTCGCGGTGGCGGGTCTGACGCCGGGCAGGATTGCCGACGCCGCGGCGCATCTGGCGCGGGCTAGGGAGGCTCTGGATGCGGTCACCGCCGCCGTGCTCCGGCACGGGTGCCGCGCCGAGGGAGACGTGGTCTATGTCGAGACCGGCGCCTTGCTGGCTGCGCCGCGGGAGGTGGGGCTGCGGGCCTTGGCGCAGCTTTTGATGGGTGTGTCGGGGCAGACGTATCGCCCGCGTTTCGAGCGCCTTGAACGGCTATTCGACTCGATCAGGGAAAACAGTCTTGGTCAGGGGCGTACACTCCACGGCTGCCGGATCGGCCCGGCGCCGGCTACCGCCGCCTACTTTGGAGCCGGCACGCTGGCGATTGTGCGGGAACCCGGCAGAAAGCCTCAAAAAAGACGCTAAAGCGGGGGATGCATTGCAAAGACAGAGACGGGCTCTTAAGTGCGTTTGAGAAACGCCGTTGCAGTTCGCACTCGTATTTTTTAACGTTTTGCTGGCTGGCGCGGCGCTAGAAACAGCCTATCTATGAAGGCATGGTTTCTGCATCTGCCGGCTGACACAGGCCCCCAGGAAAGGACGGCCCTTGAACAATCTTCGCAATCTCGTGCTGTGGATCGTCATAGCGCTGCTTTTGGTGTTTCTTTTCAACCTGTTCCAGGGCTCGACCCAGCGCGCCAATACGCAGGCGGTGGTCTATAGCCAATTCCAGCAGCAGGTCAGCGACGGCAGCGTCAAAGAGATCACCGTCCAAGGCGACAACATCAAGGGCATGCTGAGTGGCAACCAGGCTTTCACCACCACGATGCCGGCCAACGATCCGAGCATCTGGCCGCTTCTGAACAGCCATCATATCAAAGTCACTGTGACGCCGTCGGAAGATGGCTCGCTGAATCTCATGAGCGTGTTCATCAACTGGTTTCCGATGCTTCTTTTGATCGGCGTTTGGGTGTTCTTCCTGCGCCAGATGCAGGCGGGTGGCGGCAAGGCGATGGGTTTCGGCAAATCGCGCGCCAAGCTGCTCACGGAGCGCCAGGGCCGCGTGACGTTCGAAGACGTCGCCGGCGTCGATGAAGCGAAGGATGACCTGAAAGAGATCGTCGACTTCCTGCGCGATCCGCAGAAATTCCAGCGCCTCGGTGGACGTATCCCGAAGGGCGTGCTGCTTGTCGGTCCTCCCGGCACCGGCAAGACCCTGCTTGCGCGCGCCATTGCGGGCGAGGCGAATGTGCCGTTCTTCACGATCTCCGGCTCTGACTTCGTTGAGATGTTCGTGGGCGTCGGCGCCAGCCGCGTGCGCGACATGTTCGAGCAGGCCAAGAAGAACGCACCCTGTATCGTGTTTGTCGATGAAATTGACGCCGTCGGCCGCCATCGTGGTGCCGGTCTTGGCGGCGGCAATGACGAGCGCGAGCAAACTCTGAACCAGTTGCTCGTCGAAATGGATGGCTTCGAGGCGAATGAGGGTGTCATCCTGATCGCCGCGACCAACCGCCCCGACGTGCTCGATCCGGCGCTGCTGCGCCCGGGCCGTTTCGACCGCGAGATCGTGGTCGCCAATCCCGATCTTCTCGGCCGTGAGAAAATCCTGCGCGTCCATATGCGCAAAGTGCCCCTCGGCACCGATGTCGAACCGCGCACGATCGCGCGTGGCACGCCGGGTTTCTCGGGCGCAGATCTCGCCAACCTCGTCAACGAGGCAGCTCTGCTTGCGGCCCGCCGCGGCAAGCGCGTCGTGACGATGAGCGAACTCGAAGACGCCAAGGACAAGGTGATGATGGGTGCGGAGCGCCGCTCGCTCGTCATGTCCGACGATGAGAAGAAACTGACGGCCTTCCACGAAGCCGGCCATGCCATCGTTTCGCTCAATGTCGTCGGCACCGATCCGATCCATAAGGCGACGATCATCCCGCGCGGTCATGCGCTCGGCATGGTGATGCGTCTGCCGGAACGCGATCAGATGTCGCTGAGCCGCCAGAAGATTCTCGCGGATGTCTGCGTCGCTTTCGGTGGCCGTGTCGCGGAAGAACTCGTGTTCGGCTACGACGCCGTGACCACCGGTGCGTCTTCCGACATCCAGCAGGCGACGCGCCGCGTGCGCGCGATGGTGACGCGCTTCGGTCTCTCCGACGCGCTGGGCCCGATCGAGTA
>CAZCJI010000169.1:0-6920 GCA_964498625.1 uncultured Rhizobium sp. | reverse complement strand
ATCAACGATCCGTTCCCCTATCTGATGGTGCCGGGCTTCGTGAAGACCGAAGCCATCGACGGTATCGAGCACGACTTCCCGCAGGTGACGCACGCCGGAAGTTTCCCACTGCCGACGCTGGCCTTCGGTCCGAAGTTCCAGGAATTCATGGACGCGATCCGCGGACCGGAATTCACCGCAGCGGTCGCCGATAAATTCAATATCGATCTCTCGCACCGCCCGACGATGGTGACGGTGCGCGGGCAATCGAGCGCGCACGACGGCCAGATCCACACCGACAGCGTCACAAAGCTCATCACCGTGCTGATCTACATGAACGGCAAGTGGGAAAGCCCGAAGGGCCGCCTGCGCCTGCTGCGCTCCCCCGACAATCTCAACGACGTTGTCGCCGAGGTGCCGCCCGACGAAGGCACGCTGCTCGTCTTCAAGAACCAGCCGAATGCGTGGCATGGCTTCGAGGCCTTCGAAGGCCCGCGCAAGGTGATCCAGCTCAACTGGGTCACCAATGGCCGCGTCGTGTGGTGGGAACAGACCCGTCACAAGATCAGCGCGTTCTTCAAGGGCAAGCACCAGACACAAGCGCGGATGTGAGACCATGATCCCGAGCGGCACCGAAGCAGCACGCCCGTTCCTGCCGTCGCAGGATTTCGCATTGTCGAAACGCTTTTACGAGGCGCTGGGCTTCGAGAAGATTCTCGACAGCGAAGTCGCGATCTTCCGCATCGGCGCGACCGCGTTCATCCTCGGTCAGCACTATCAGAAAGACTGGGCCGGCAATTTCATGATGCAGCTCATGGTCGACGATCTCGACGCCTGGTGGACGCATATCCAGAGCCTTGACCTGCCGGCCAAGTTCGGCGTACGCGCCCCCACCGCTCCCGAAACGCAGCCGTGGGGCATCCGGATCGCCTATGTTGTCGATCCTTGCGGCGTGCTCTGGCACATCGCCCAACGGCGGCCGGGCAAGCCGCACGATTAAGGCAGGAAACGCCCTTCTTTGTCATTCCCGGCGAACATTGGTGCGCCAGCACCAACGTGAGGGAAGGGAACCCAACTTGTCTTGTTTCTCTGCGCGAAGAAAAAGTTGGGTCCCCTTCCCTAGCATCGCGATGCGATGCTCGCCGGGGATGACAAGGGAGTTTAAGGCGCGGGGGTCCAGAGAACGTCGTCGATCTTGCGCGCGCCGGTGGCGAGCATCACCAGACGGTCGAAGCCCAGCGCGACGCCACTCGCCGGCGGCATCTGCGTCAAGGCGGCGAGGAAGTCCTCGTCGATCGGATAACGCTCGCCATAGATGCGCTGCTTCTCCGCCATCTCGGATTCGAAGCGCGCGCGCTGCTCGACAGGATCGGTGAGCTCGCCGAAGCCATTGGCGAGTTCGACGCCGCAGACATAAAGCTCGAAGCGTTCGGCGACGCGCGGATCGCGCGCCGAGGCTCGCGCCAGCGCGGCTTCACAGCGCGGATATTCGCAGAGCACGGTAGGGCGTTCGATGCCGAGTTGCGGCTCGACGCGCGCGACCAATATTTTCGAGAAGATGTCGGCCCAATTGTCGTTCTCCGCGACATCGAAACCGCCGCGCCGCGCCTTGGTGGCGAGGATGTCGCGCTGGCCTTCGCCCTTCTCGTTCAAAGTGGCGAGCAGGTCGATCCCGGCGTGATGCGTGAACGCATCGGCCACGGTGAGACGCTCGGCGTTCTCGCGCGGATCGCACGCACGACCGCGATGTTCGAACTGCGCAACGCCCGTCGTCTCAGCCGCGCGCCGCACCAGCGCCACGCTGTCGGCGACAACTGTGTCGTAGTCTTCATTCGCGCGATACCATTCCAGCATCGTGAATTCCGGCGCGTGCGACGGCCCGCGCTCGCGATTACGGAACACGCGTGCGAAATCGAAGATGCGCGTCTCACCCGCGGCCAGCAGCTTCTTGGACGCGAACTCCGGCGAGGTGTGCAGATAAAGCGTGCGCCGCGCACCGCCGGTCTCGATCAGATCGGTGGCAAAGGCATGCAGATGCGCCTCGTTCCCCGGCGACACCGCGAGCGCGCCGCATTCGACTTCGGTGAAGCCCTGCCCTTCGAACCACGCGCGCGCAGCGGCCTTGATTCTCCCACGCTGGATCAGCGCCGGACGGCGGTCGGCATGGCGATCCCTGTCCCACCAGGGTGACGGATTCATAGGGAACTCCCGCACTTGGCCGTTGCCCGCGCCCCTGCTACAAGCGCGCCCTCAATTCTCGCGAGGTTCAACGTGGTTTCGGTTATCGCCAGCAATGTCCGCAAAGGCAATGTCATCGAGAAGGACGGCAAGCTCTATATCGTGCTGACGGCCGAGAACATCCATCCCGGCAAGGGCACGCCGGTGACGCAGCTCGAAATGCGCCGCATCAGCGACGGCGTGAAGATCAACGAGCGCTACAAGACCACCGACAGCCTCGAAAAGGCGTTCATCGAATACCAGACCTACTCGTACCTCTATCAGGACGGCGAGCATTACGTGTTCATGCAGCCGGAGACATTCGACCAGGTCCATGTCGGTCCGGATATCCTCGGCGACTATTCGGCGTATCTGCAGGAAGGCATGGAAGTCCGCCTCGCGACCTTCAACACGGTACCGGTGTCGATCGAACTTCCCGCGCGCGTGACGCTCGAAATCTCCGAGACCGAACCGGTGGTGAAGGGCCAGACCGCGTCCGGCTCGTTCAAGCCCGCGATGCTCTCCAACGGCGTGCGCACCATGGTGCCAACCCACATCGTCCCCGGCGTGCGGGTCGTGGTGCTGACGGAAGACGGATCGTACGTGGAGCGCGCGAAGGATTGACCTCCGCGGATTGGCTTGCCACTTTGATCTGCAGCCACATTCGAGCGTAGTCTCCTCTCGTCGGGAGAGACCATGCCGCAAAGTCGCGAGAGGATCGGCGCTACGATCGCGGATGTTCAGCCGGACCTGCGCCGCAACTTCCCTTTGAAAACGACGAGCGCGGGCCGGTCATGGGAGGGTGTTCAGGTCAACGAATTCGAGGGAGTCTTCATCGAAGACCTGCGCTCTCCGCAGCGCGATCACGTGAAAATTTCCCTGAACGTGGGAACAGGCGCTTCGATCCGGCGGGAAACCTGCGGTAGAGCGTTTATCAGCCCTTCGTGCATTGGAGAGATCGCGATCCTGCCCGCGGCGCGCAAGTCGCGGTGGCACGGCTATGCACCGGCGCATCTCGATATTCGTCTCGATCCCGATAGAATGGACGAGATGGCCACGGAATTGCGCAAGGCCGGCGAAAGCCGGTTCGAATTCGTCGATGTTCCGCGCATGCGCGATCCGGTCGTCGAGCATCTCGGCGCGATATTCCGGATCGAGTTGAACCGCGCCTCGCACCCCGCACAGAACATCCTTATCGAGTCACTCGCGCTGGCTCTGTCGGCCCATATGCTGCGCAGCTATACAAACGCCACCGGTGTCGAGGACCGTTCGACGGGTTCGGTCGATGTCGCCGCTATTCGCCGGGCGATCAACTACATCGAGGATAACCCCGACCGGGCGATCTCGCTGCAGGAATTGGCGGCGGCGGCCGGGTTGAGCCGCTTTCATTTCGGCCGCGTGTTCAAACGCCAGCTCGGCGTTTCGCCCGCCAAATATGTCGAACAGATGCGGATCGAACAGGCGAAGCTGATGATCGTGGAGGCGCAGATGTCGCTTGCCAGCATCGCACAGGTGGTAGGATTTGCCGATCAGAGTCATTTCACGCGCCGCTTCCGCGCCCATGAAGGCTGCACGCCAGCGCAGTTCGCGCGTGAGCGGGCCAAAGGCATTCTGCCGTCCTGATCCTCGCCGCGTCGCAGCACAAATAAACCCTCGTAAACAGCACAAAGCGTCCAACGGCAGCACAAACCGGCGAGACGCAGCCCAGACCTGCCCTTTCAATGTGCCCACACATTCGGGGCGCGGCGATGGCTACGGACCAGAACAATCCTCCAACAACGTCTCGCCGACAGGTGCTCGCAGCAGGCGTCGGCGGCGTCGCGGCGCTGAGCCTGCCGCTGCAATCCGCCATCGCCGATGCGTCAACGCTATCCAACCAGGAGATAAAATCTATGGGCACAGTCACGACCAAAGACGGCACGGAAATCTTCTACAAAGACTGGGGCTCAGGGCAGCCGTTGTTCTTCCACCATGGCTGGCCGCTGAGCGCCGACGACTGGGACAGCCAGATGATGTTCTTTCTGGCGCAAGGCTATCGCGTGGTCGCGCATGACCGCCGTGGCCATGGCCGCTCGACGCAGACCGCGAACGGGCACGACATGGATACCTATGCCGATGACGCGTTCGAGGTGGTCAAGGCGCTCGACTTGAAAAATGCCATCCATATCGGCCACTCGACTGGTGGTGGTGAAGTCACCCGCTATGTCGCGCGCCATGGCAAAGGCCGCGTGGCCAAAGCGGTGCTAATTAGCTCGATTCCGCCGACCTTCATGAAATCGGAACGAAACCCCGACGGCGTTCCCAGGGAGGTCGTCGACGGTATCCGCGACGGCACGGCGAAACACCGTTCACAATTCTATCAGGACATCACGATTCCGTTTTACGGTTTTAATCGCGCGGGTGCCGTTGTCTCGCAGGGCATTCGCGACAATTGGTGGCGACAGGGCATGATGGGCGCGGCTGTCGCGCACTATGAATGTGTGAGAGTCCTTTCCGAAACCGAGTTCTACGACGACCTGAAAGCCATCGATGTGCCCGTGCTCGTGATGCACGGCGAGGACGATCAGATCTGCCCGTTCCTGACCACCGGTGCGCGGTCGGTGAAACTGCTAAAACACGGCACGTTGAAATCCTATCCCGGATTGCCACACGGGATGCCGACGACGCATGCCGATATCATCAACGCGGATCTGCTCGCGTTTATCAAAGCTTAGTCACAACAAGCGAAGGCGGGCTTGAGAAACGCTACGGCCCGCCTTGCAGCATCATTTCATCCTTCCATAAAGCGCGAACAACCGCTCCCAGTGCCGCTCGGCCGCGTCGCGGTTATAGGCGGGGCGTTCCGGGAAGGCGAAGCCGTGCTCGGCGCCTTTGTAGAGTTCGATCTCCACGTTCACGCTACCCAATGACTGCTTGAAAGGCTCGAGTTCTTCGAGCGGTGCGTAGTGGTCGATCTCGGCCCAGGCGACATAGAACTCTGCCTTCGCCTTGCGCATGGCGAGGTGCGGGCTGTCGGGCGCATCGGTCTTGAGGCGCACGCCGTAGATCGAGGCGGCGGCGCGCACGCGGCCGGGATGGCGCGCGGCCGCGCTGATCGCGTATTGCCCGCTCATGCAATAGCCAAGCGTTCCCATCGCGCCATTGGACGCAGCCGGATCGGCGTCGGCGTAAGCGACCAGCGCGTCACTGTCTTCCATCACCTTCGGAATATCGAGCGAGCCCATCAGCGCGAACATCTTCTTGCGCGTTTCCGCCGCCGCGTCGCCGATGAAGGTCCCGATCTCTTCGACGTTGGAGCGGTGATAGAGATTGGGGAGCATGACGTAGTAGCCCACGGTCGCGAGACGCCGCGCCATCATGCGCAGTTCCTCGCGGATACCCGGCGCGTCCATGAAGAACAGAATGACGGGATGCGGCCCGTCGCGCTCCGGATGGACGATAAACGTGCTCATCGGGCCGGACGGCGTGGCGATGGCAATGTGCTTTTCGATCATGGGTGCCCCTCAAAGCAAAAGAGCCGCCAGATCGCTCCGGCGGCTCCCTTTATTCACTGGCCGATCAGGCCGCTTTCTCGACGAAGCCGAGGACGGCTTTGACTTCGAGGAATTCCTCGAAGCCGAACTCGCCCCATTCGCGGCCCGTGCCGGATTGCTTGTAGCCGCCAAACGGCGCGTTCATGTCGCCGCCTGCACCATTGATATGCACATTGCCGGCGCGGATCTGGGCCGCCACCTTGCGGGCATGATCGATATTGCCCGACTGCACATAGCCCGACAGGCCATACGGCGTGTCGTTTGCCTGGCGAATGGCGTCAGCTTCGGTCTCATAGGGGATCATCGCCAGCACCGGCCCGAAGATCTCCTCGCGCGCGATGGTCATGTCGTTGGTAACGTTGGCGAAGATCGTCGGACGCACGAAATAGCCGCGGTTCAGGCCATCGGGACGGCCGAGACCGCCGGTGACGAGTGTTGCGCCTTCGTCGATGCCCTTTTTGATCAGCGCCTGGATTTTGTTGTACTGCACTTCGCTGACGACCGGACCCATGGTGACGCCTTCGGCGAACGCGTCGCCGACCTTCACTTTTTCCGCAGCCGCTTTCGCGATCTGGGCGGCTTCGTCGTGCTTGGCCTTCGGCACAAACATGCGCGAGGGCGCGTTACACGACTGACCCGTGTTCTGCATCATGTGGGCCACGCCGCGCGCGACGGCTTTCGACAGGTCGGCGTCGTCGAGCACGATGTTCGGCGACTTGCCACCCAGTTCCTGCGCCACGCGCTTGACCGTATCGGCAGATGCCTTCGCGACCGCGATGCCGGCGCGGGTCGAACCCGTGAACGACATCATGTCGATGCCCGGATGCGCGCTCATCGCCTCGCCCACCGTCGGGCCGTCGCCATTGATGAGGTTGAACACGCCCGGCGGCACGCCGGCTTCGTCCATCACTTCGGCCCAGAGCAGCGCGTTCATCGGCGCGATCTCCGACGGCTTCAGCACCATCGTGCAGCCGGCGGCGAGCGCGGGCGCGACCTTGCAGGCGATCTGGTTGATCGGCCAGTTCCACGGCGTGATCATGCCGACGACGCCGATGGGCTCACGGCGGATGGCGTAGGAGCCCTTCACCGTTTCGAATTCATACTCTTTGAGAATCTTGAGCGCCTGCGAGAGGTGCCCGATGCCGATCGCGGCCTGCGCGTTCTGCGACAGGGAGAGCGGGGCGCCCATCT
>CAZCJI010000168.1:0-6940 GCA_964498625.1 uncultured Rhizobium sp. | reverse complement strand
ACATCAAGGTATAGACCATGCGCAGCCGCGCGCCCGATCAATTGCGTCCCGTCAGTCTGGAACCCGGATTCACCCGCCACGCCGAGGGCTCCTGCCTCGTCAAATTCGGCGACACCCATGTGCTCTGCACCGCCAGTCTGGACGAAGGCGTACCGGGCTTCCTGCGTGGCTCGGGCAAAGGTTGGGTGACGGCAGAATACGGGATGCTGCCGCGCTCGACCCACAGCCGCATGCGCCGCGAGGCGGCGGCCGGAAAGCAGTCGGGCCGCACACAGGAGATCCAGCGCCTGGTCGGGCGTTCGTTGCGCGCGATCGCCGATCTGACCGCCTTGGGCGAACGCCAGATCGTCATCGACTGCGATGTGCTGCAGGCCGATGGCGGCACGCGCACGGCCTCGATCACCGGCGGCTATGTCGCGCTAGCGCAATGCATCGCCTACATGAAAAAGACCGGCATGGTGACGAAGCCGGTGCTGAAGGATCACGTCGCGGCGATCTCCTGCGGCATCGTCAAGGGTGAGGCGCTGCTCGATCTCGACTACGACGAAGATTCGACCGCCGAGACCGACGCGAATTTTGTGATGACCGGCGCCGGCGGCCTTGTGGAGATTCAGGGCACCGCTGAAGGCGCGCCGTTCAGCGACGAACAATTCGCCCAGATGCTGTGCCTTGCGCGCAAAGGCATCGGCGAGTTGGTCGAAGCGCAGAAGCGCGTGATTGGCGGATGAAACTGAAACGCGGCGACGCGCTGGTCGTCGCAAGCCACAACATGGGCAAGGTGCGCGAGATCGAGGAACTGCTTGCGCCCTTCGGCTTCGTCGTGAAAGGCGCCGCCGAGCTTGGCCTTGCCGAACCGGCAGAGACCGAACCGACCTTCGAAGGCAACGCCATCCTCAAGGCGCGCGCTGCCGCGTCGGCGAGCGGGCTGATGGCGCTCGCCGACGACTCCGGTTTGAGTGTGGCCGCGCTGGACGGCGCACCGGGAATCTATTCGGCACGCTGGGCCGGCGAGACGAAGAATTTCTCTTTCGCCATGGCGCGCGTCGAACGCGAGCTAAAGGAAAAAAGTACGGTCGATTTCTCCGCAAAGTTTGTTTGCGTGCTGGCGCTCGCCTCACCAAACGGCGAAATCGAAAACTTCCGGGGCGAAGTCGAAGGCCATCTCACCTTCCCGCCGCGCGGCACCAAGGGTTTCGGCTACGATCCGATCTTCGTTGCCAACGGCATGACCGAGACTTTTGCTGAGATCGAACCGGCCGCAAAACACGCCATGAGCCATCGGGCGAAGGCGTTCGAAAAGCTGGTGAACAGCCCTATATTCCGCTGATGCGCCAGGATTTCGGCATCTATGTCCACTGGCCGTTCTGTGCGGCCAAGTGCCCATATTGCGATTTCAATTCCCATGTCCGGGCAAAGATTGAAGAGGATAGCTGGGTCGATGGCATCCTGCGCGAGCTGGAATACACCGCCGCACTGCAAGGCGAAGACCGTCCCGTCGTCTCCACCATATTCTTCGGCGGCGGCACCCCATCCTTGATGAGTGGCCGCGCCGTCGGACGCATCGTCGAAACGATTCGACGTCTGTGGCGCACGACGAACGACATCGAGATCACGCTGGAATCCAATCCCGCGAGCGCCGATGCCGAGCGCTTCGCGGATTATCGCGCGGCCGGCGTGAACCGGCTGTCGCTCGGCGTGCAGGCGCTGAACGATACCGATCTGAAGATGCTGGGCCGCCTGCACAATGTCGAAGAAGCAAAGCGCGCGCTGGGGCTGGCGCAGAAGAATTTCGGTCGCATCTCACTCGATCTGATCTACGCACGGCCCGAGCAGACAATCGCAGCGTGGCGCAATGAGCTGAAAGATGCTCTCGCCTTTGGCACCGAACATCTGTCGCTTTATCAGCTCACTATCGAGCCCGCGACGCCGTTCGCCACATTGCATCGGACCGGAAAGCTTGTCATTCCCGACGAAGATCGTGCGGCGGCGCTCTACGAAACGACGCAGGAATTGACGGAAGCGGCGGGGAGCCCGGCCTATGAAATCTCTAATCATGCGCGGCCCGGCGCGGAGGCGCGGCACAATCTGCTTTACTGGCGCTATGGTTCCTACGCCGGCGTCGGCCCCGGCGCACATGGCCGCCTCGACCTGAACGGAAGACGCTTCGCCACCGCAACGGAGCGCCTACCCGAACGTTGGCGCGAGCGGGTTCTGCGAGATGGTCATGGCCTGACTGAGAAAAGCGAAATCACTGATGCCGATGCGGCGCGCGAGCATCTGCTGATGAATCTGCGACTGTCCGAAGGTCTCGACCTGGCCACCTATCGCGCGCGCTGGGGCACGGCGCCGGACGTAGTGCGTATCGCGCCTCTGGCCGAAGAAGGTCTCATCACCCTGAGCCACGATTGTCTGACGGCCACGCCGCGCGGCCGCCTCGTCCTCAACAGCGTGATCGCGGCACTGGCCGACTAGGATCCTTTGTTTTCGAAGGTCGCCGGCGCGGGACTCACCACCGCGAAGCCGCCGGGGCGGACGGAGAGCACCGACAATCCGCGTTCGATAGAGCCATTCTCCCGAAAGCGGAAAATGCCGTCCACACCGGAGAATCCGTTCGGATCGGTGAGCGCCGCCTGGGTAAAGCGATGATAGGGCTGCCCGGCGCCGATCAGCGCCGCGAGCGAAACCGCGTCATATGCGAGCGCGGCCAGTTGCGGCGGCGCCGCGCCGAACGCCTCGCGGTATTTCGCGACAAAGCCGGTATCGGCATCGGGTGCCGGGGCCGCGAACCAGCCATCTTGCAGCGATTCTTCCTTGCTCATCGCAGGATCGTCCCACAGGCCGGTGCCGAGCAGTTTGACATTGGCGGGGTTGATCCCACCGGCCTTGAGGCTCACGGCGATGGTGCGCAGCGCCGCACCACCCTGCGGCACGAACACAGCATCCGGCGCGGCTTTGGCGATCGCGTTCGCCTGCTCCGTCACATTTGCGGTGGACGAGAAATGCTCGACCGTCGCAATTTTACCCCCGCCGGCCATGACGGCTTCCCGAAAGGCGGTCTCACTCACTTTGCCGTAAGCCGTGGCGGGAATGAGCGCGGCGATGTTCTTCCGGCCCTGGGATACCGCGAAGGCCACGACGCGGTGGACCTCGGTTTCGGGCTGGAAACTCAAAAGATACACACCGTCGCCGGCGACGCTGCGGTCCGTGGAAAACGCGATCAAAGGCACGCCACGGTCACGCGCGACCGGCGCGACAGCCGTCACCGATTGCGCAAATAGCGGACCGATCAGAACCTCGGCGCCCTGGTCGAGAAGGCGGCGCGCGGCATCGGCGGCCTCCGCCGGTTTTGTGGAATCATCCGCCGTCATCAGCACGATATCACGGCTGCCGCTGTCATAGAGGGCGAGCTGCGCCGCCTTCATCATCGCGCTGGCAAGATTGCGCGTTGCAAGCGAGGCGTTGGAGAACGGCAGGATCACGCCAACACGCAACGGCGTCTTGTCCTTGGCGATGTTCGACAAACGCAGGAAGCTTGCCGAATCGGCCAACAGCTGGTGCGGCGCGAGCTTCTCCGCCGTGGGCGGCGGCGCCACGGGCTTGGGCGGAGGCGCGGACGGTGTCACGCAGCCGCTGAGCGCGGCTATCGAAACCGCCACGAGGATCGTACAAAGACGACGCGCGCCAATGACCAACATGGAAACACTCCCTTGAGCGGTAAATTTAGGCGTTCGCCGGAGCCGGGTAAATCGGGGCCCGAAGAAGATTTGGCGGCAGGTCTCTACGTCACGGCCACGCCCATCGGCAATGCCGCCGACATCACCTTGCGCGCGCTGAACGTGCTGTCTTCCTGCGACCTGATCGCGGCGGAAGACACGCGCGTGAGCGCCAAGCTTCTGGCGATCCACGGAATCTCCAAGCCGCTGACCGCCTATAACGACCACAACGCCGCGCGCGAGCGGCCGAAGCTGATTTCCGAGCTTCGAAAAGGCGCGCGGATCGCGCTGATCAGCGACGCGGGGATGCCGCTGATCTCCGATCCCGGTTTCAAGCTGGTGCGGGAAGCCATCGCCGAAGGGTTGCCGGTCCATGCCATCCCTGGCGCCTCCGCCGTGCTGACGGGCCTGGCGCTGGCCGGACTTCCCACAGACCGTTTCTTCTTCGCAGGCTTCCTGCCAGCCAGATCAGGCGAGCGCAAAACGGCATTGACGGAACTGAAGGCGATACAGGCAACGCTGATCTTCTTCGAGTCGGCGCAGCGCCTGTCCGACTCTCTCGCCGACATGGTGGAGGTGTTCGGCGTTCGCACCGCCGCCGTGGCGCGCGAGCTGACCAAACTGCACGAGGAAGTCCGGCGCGGGGTGCTCAGCGAACTCGCGGAGCACTATGAAAAAGCCGGCGCACCGAAGGGCGAGGTGACCTTGATCGTCTCGCCGCCGCACACGATTCAGGCCGATACCGGCCGCATCGACTACGCGCTCGACAAGGCGCTGGCCTTTATGCCGGTGCGGGCCGCGGTCGATCTTGTCGCGGACATGCTCGACGCCCCGCGCAAGCTGGTCTACGACCGTGCGCTCGAAAAAAAGAACGATGGCTGACGCGCGCCGGCTCGTGGCGGAAAAGCGCGGGCGCCGAAGTGAAACCTGGGCGGCGCTGTTCCTGCGGCTCAAATTTTACCGGATCCTTGGCCGCCGGGTTCGCAACCACGCCGGCGAGATCGACCTGATCGCACGCGCACCGTTCGGTCCTATTTGCTTCATCGAAGTGAAAGCGCGCTCCGACCATGCAAGCGCTGTCGATTCGGTGGGGCTGCGCCAGCGGGCGCGCATTGCCCGCGCAGCCGAACTTTACATCGCCGGACGACCGGAATTGAGCGCCAGGGGTATGCGATTCGATATTGTGACGGTCAGCCCGCGGGCTTTGCCCAGGCATATTCGCGATGCCTGGCGCCCGGGCGATTGAGCTTTGTCCATCGTCTGGTAGAAAATCGCGCCATGGAAATCGGCGACGACCCACTTGAATATCTGCGCCGGATGGGGCGCGCGGGCGAAGGCCCGCACGATATCGCGCGCGCCGCGCTGATGCTCGCCAGTCTCGATCATCCGACCGTGCCTTTGCAGCCGAGTTTCGCGCATCTGGAAGAAATGACTCAGCTTGCCAAGATCGAAGCCCCGCTGATGGTCAATGTCGAAGAGGGCGCGCGATTGCTTTCCAATCTGCTGGCAGGCCGATTCGGATATGACGGTGACCGCATCAACTACGACGATCCGCGCAATGCCAATTTGATTCAGGTGATCGCGAGGCGCCGCGGCATGCCGGTGGCGCTGGGCATTCTCTACATGCAGGCCGCGCGTGCAGCGGGCCTGACAGCGAGCGGCCTCGATACGCCGGCCCATTTTCTTGTCATGCTCGCGAAAAGCGGTTCGGAGGTTCTGATCGATCCCTTCAATGGCGGCGCCATGCTCAATCCCGACCGGATCAGCACGCCGCCACGGATGGGTGGCGCAGAGGGTGTGCATCTTGCACAACCCGTCAGCGATGCCGATGTTCTGATCAGGCTCGAAAACAATCTGAAGATTCGCGCGCTTCAGATCGGCGACCGCGGGCGGGCCCTGGAGATCGCCAAGCGCATGGTGTTGATCGGACCGGGAAAGGCCGAACTCTGGCTCGATCTGGCGCGGCTGAACGAAGGCGCAGGCGTGCTGGGCCACGCGCGCAAAGCCTATGAAGCCTGTCTGGAGATCGCGCGGCCGGGTCAAAGCCTGCACAATGAGGCGGCGTTGGGCCTTTCCGGCCTGAAGCGAAAGATCAACTAGGTGCTTCGACCCGCCTACGCTTTTTAGCTTCGGCGGGCAAGTGTGTTCTCTTGGGCCCGGCGTAGCACTAGGCGAAGCTGGGCAAGCTCAGCATGAGGGCTTAGCGTATGACCCTCATCCTGAGCCTGTAGAAGGATGCGTAACACAGTTCAGGAATTGGATATGGCGCTGACCGTCGCGATTCAGATGGACCCGATCGAGAAGATCGATATCGGGGGCGACTCGACCTTCGCGCTGGCGCTGGAAGCACAGGCGCGTGGACACACGCTTCTCTATTACGGGCCTCGCGATCTGACCTTCCGCGATGGCGCTGTGAGTGCAGTGGTCCGGCCACTTCAGGTGCGCGCAACCAAGGGCGATCATTTCACGCTGGGGGAAGCAGAGCGTCTCGATCTCTCGAGGACCGATGTCGTGCTGATGCGGCAGGATCCGCCTTTCGACATGGCCTACATCACGGCCACACATATTTTGGAGCGCATACATCCCAAGACCCTGGTCGTGAACGATCCTGCGCATGTGCGCAACGCGCCGGAGAAACTGTTCGTGACCGAGTTCAAGGGCCTGATGCCGCCCACCTTGATCACGTCGGACCGCGCCGAGATCGCGTCGTTTCGCGCCGAACACAAAGACATCATCCTGAAGCCCCTCTACGGCAATGGCGGCGCTGGCGTGTTCCGCGTCAAAGCCGACGACGAGAATCTTGGCGCGCTGCTGGAGATGTTCACCGCCTTCTATCGTGAACCGGTGATCGTGCAGCGCTACGTTCCCGAGGTGCGGCAGGGCGACAAGCGCATCATTCTGGTCGACGGCGAGTTCGCCGGCGCAATCAATCGCGTGCCGGCGGCCGGCGAGGCGCGCTCCAACATGCATGTGGGCGGAAGGCCGGAAGCTACGACCTTAACGCCGCGCGAGAAGGACATCTGCAATGCGCTGGCCCCGGAGCTCAAGCGCCGCGGGCTGATCTTCACCGGCATCGACGTGATCGGGAACTATCTCACCGAGATCAACGTGACCTCGCCGACGGGCATCCAGGAAGTGAAGCGCTTCGGCGGTGCCGACATTGCGGCGCTGATCTGGGACACGATCGAGAAAAAGAAAAAGGCGACCTAATTGCCTTGCCCGAACCG
>CAZCJI010000167.1:0-6951 GCA_964498625.1 uncultured Rhizobium sp. | reverse complement strand
CTCGGCATGTCGCTGAACGAGATGATTATGTTCGGCATGCTGCTGGCCGTTGGTATTCTCGTCGATGGCGCGATCATCGTGGTCGAATACGCCGACCGAAAGATGACAGAAGGCTTCCCCCCGAAGGAGGCATTCGCGCAGGCCGCGACCCGCATGTTCTGGCCGGTGGTCAGCGCGACGGCAACCATGATCGGCGCGTTCCTGCCGATGCTGCTGTGGCCGGGCATTCCCGGCAAGTTCATGAGCTACTTCCCCATCACATTGATCATCGTGCTGTCGGCGTCGATGGTCGTGGCCCTGATCTTCCTGCCGGTGCTTGGTGGCTTCTTCGGCAAGGCGCCGCCGCATGACGAAGCCCATGAGAAAGCTATCGAGGCGTCCGAGACCGGCGACTGGCACGATATTCCGGGCATAACGGGCTGGTATGCGCATCTCGCGGAGAGACTGACCCGGCATCCCGGCCGCGTGATCTGGGGCGCGTTTGGGACGGTGGCTGCTGTGATCGCGCTGTTCGTTTTGTTCAACAAAGGAACGATCTTTTTCGCCGACCAGGATGGCGGCTATGCGCGGATCTACGTCTCCGCGCGCGGCAACCTCTCCGCCAACGAAAAGCGCGACATCGTCATGAATGTCTCGCGTATCGCCCAGACCGTGCCCGGTATCCGCGCCGTCTATGCGACATCCGGCGGCCAGGGCAATTCGATGAACAATCAGGGCGGCGAGCCGGTCGACAACATCGGTCACGTCAGTCTTGAGATGAAGGATTATCGCCTGCGCCGCCCCGGCAAGGAAATCGAAGAGGAAATCCGCAAGAAGACCTCGAACATTCCCGGTGTGAACATCGAGATTCGCGAACCCGGCAATGGTCCGCAGAGCGGCAAAGACATCATGATCGATGTCTCGTCCGACGATTATTTATCCCTTGCGCAGGTCACGACCGCAATACGCGAACACATGAACAAGATGCCCGGCCTGCGGGACGTCGAGGACACGCGTCCTTTGCCGGGTATCGAATGGGATCTGGATATCAATCGCGAAATGGCGAGCCGGTTCGGCGCCAACGCGCAGTCTATCGGCACAGCCGTCCAACTTGTCACCAACGGCATCATGGTCGGCAAGTATCGCCCTGACGACAGCCAGGATGAGGTCGATATCCGGGTGCGCTATCCGAGCGAGTCACGTGGCATCGCGGCGCTCGACAATCTGCGCGTGGCCGCCAACGACGGCAGCATGGTGCCGATCAGCAACTTCGTGACGCGCAAACCGGCACAGCAAGTCAATTCGATCGAGCGTGTGGACGGCCATCGCGTCTATCACGTCCGCGCGAATGTGAAGCTCGGAGTCAACGCAAACGCGGAGACGGCGAAGATCCAATCCTGGCTCGCGACGCAAAATTTCACCCACGATGTCCGCGTGTCGTTCAAGGGCGGCGCTGAAGAGCAGAACGAATCCGGCAACTTCCTTGTTATCGCGGCTTTGCTGGCGCTATTCCTGATCGCGATGGTGCTGTTGATGCTGTTCAACAGCTTCTATCACGCAACGCTCATCCTGATCGCCGTGATCCTCGCCATGATCGGCAGCTTGCTCGGCATGGTCGTGATGCGCGAACCGTTCTCCATCATCATGTCCGGCACCGGTATGCTGGCGCTGGCCGGAATCGTGGTGAACCACAACATCGTGCTCATCGACACGTTCCACCGGTTGCGCGATGCCGGCATGGACCCGATCGAAGCGGTGATCCGTTCGAGCGCGCAACGCCTGCGGCCTGTGTTCCTGACCACGATCACCGCCATCGGCGGATTGCTGCCGATGATGTTCGCCATCGAGATCGATTTCTCGACTCGCGAGGTCACGGTCGGCGGCCCCAACGGAATGATGTGGGTCGGTCTTTCGACGGCCATCGTGTTCGGCCTGGCTTTCTCCAAGCTGATCACGCTCGGCCTCGTTCCGTCGATGCTCGCGCTTCCCTACAAGATGCGCGAGAAGCGGGAGGCTCGGCGCGCGGCACGCGAACGGCAACACGACACTGGCTTCATGCCGAAGGCGAAGCCGGTGGCGCTGGGGCAGGCCGCGGAGTAGCTATCCGGCATCCGCCGGCGCGGCGCGCGCGATGCCGGGCGCCACGTCCGGGTCGTTCTCGACCTCTTTGAGTTTCTCGCGCGCGGCGGCGGCTTCTTTCTGCTTGTTCCACATCGCGGCGTAGTGGCCACCTGCGGCGACGAGTTCGCCGTGGCGTCCGCGCTCGATGATTTCGCCGTGATCGAGCACGAGGATTTCATCTGCATCGACAACAGTTGAGAGCCGGTGCGCTATGACGAGCGCCGTGCGGTTGCGCGAGATTTCGTTGAGCGCGCTCTGGATCTCGCGTTCGGTGCCGGTGTCGAGAGCGGAAGTCGCTTCGTCCAGCAACAGGATCGGCGGGTTCTTGAGGATGGTACGCGCGATGGCGACGCGCTGCTTCTCGCCGCCGGAAAGCTTCAGCCCGCGCTCGCCGACCATGGCGTCATAGCCGAGCGGCAATTCGACGATGAACTTGTCGATCTGCGCATAGCGCGCGGCATCCTTGATCTCGGCCTCGGTCGCGCCGATCCGGCCATAGGCGATGTTGTAACGGACGGTATCGTTGAACAGCACCGTGTCCTGCGGAACGATGCCGATGACGGCGCGCAGGCTTTCCTGCGTCACGTCGCGGATATCCTGGCCGTCGATAGTGACGCTGCCGGACTTGATGTCGTAGAAGCGATAGAGAATTCGGCTGATGGTCGACTTGCCCGCACCCGAGGGCCCAACCACGGCCACCGTCTTTCCAGCAGGCACCGTGAAGCTGATGCCCTTCAGAACTGTGCGTGCCGGTTCATACGAGAACACGACATTCTCGAACTTGATCTCGCCACGCGTCACGACCAATGGCGGCGCATTCGGCTTGTCCTTCACCTCGCGCGGCTGGTTGAGCAGGCGGAACATCGCCTCCATATCGACCAGCGCCTGCGTGATCTCGCGATAGACCGTGCCGAGCAGATTGAGCGGGATATAGAGTTGCACCAGGATCGCATTGGCGGCGACCAGCGTGCCAACGGTGAATTGCCCCGCTTTGATGCCCATGGCCGCCAACGCCATCACCGCGCCGAGACCCAGCGCCATGATCAGCGCCTGCCCCGTGTTCAGCACCGAGAGCGAAATCTGCGCCTGGATTGAGGCGCGGGAATACTTCTCCATCGACTTGTCGAAGCGGCGCGTCTCATGCTTCTCGTTGTTGAAGTATTTTACGGTCTCGTAATTGAGCAGGCTGTCGACGGCCTTGGTGTTGGCGTCCTGGTCGCTCTGGTTCATGTCGCGGCGGAACTGGATACGCCAGCGTGTGACCGCGAAGGTGAACCACACATAGGCGACGACCATCGCCACCGTGACCAGCGCAATCGTCAGGTCCAATTTGATGAACAGGATGATGGCATAGAAGACCAGCAGCACGATGGTCGGGAAGATGCTGAACAGGGCGAACGACAGCAGCGTGTCGATACCCTTTGTGCCGCGTTCGATCACGCGCGAGAGGCCGCCGGTCTTGCGCTCCAGATGAAAGCGCAGCGACAGTGTGTGAACGTGCGCGAAGGTCGAGACCGCGACCTCGCGCATGGCGTGGTATTGCACTTTCGCGAACACGCCATCGCGCAGCTGCGCAAACGCCTGCATCAGAATGCGCGAGAGCGTATAGGCCGCGATCCAGGATAGCGCAGCGCCGAGCACGATCTCCGCAGGCGTCTTGGCCAGCAAATCCACAGCCCAGCCGTAAAACAGCGGTGAGACGCTGGTCGATGCGGTGGCCAGCACCAGGAAGAAGATCGAGGCGAAAACGCGGACACGCAGCTCCCGCTGACCTTTCGGCCAGAGATACGGCATCAGCATCCATAGCGGACGGAACGAAGGTGCGCCGTCGCCTTCTTCGACCACCGAGTGCGCCATCTAGTGCCCCATATTCGCGCCGCCGAAGACCAGAAATCCCGCAACCATGGCTACCACTGCAATGCATCCGATAATGATGAGCCAACGCGGCACGCGATCCTCCGATTGGGGCTTTGTGTTGTCTTTCGAACCTGTTTAGGAAGAAGCGCAGCCCACCGCAACCCTGCCCGGACCATGGACAAGCGACGCCTGAAGATCTGTGTTTTCTGTGCGTCGTCGCACGGGACCGATCCTGCTTATGCGGCTGCTGCGAAGCGGTTCGGTACACTGCTCGGCGAACGCGGTTACGATCTCGTCTTCGGTGGCGGCTATGTCGGGTTGATGGGCGATGTCGCGCATGCGGCAAACCTCGCCGGCGCGGATGTGACGGGAATCCTTCCCGAATTCCTGCGTTATCTCGAACCGCCATCTGACGAGGAGAGAATTCTTTTTACCGAAGGGCTTCCGGAGCGAAAAAAGCTGATGATGGAGATGGCCGATGCGTTTGCCGTTCTCCCCGGCGGGATAGGAACGCTGGACGAGTTCTTTGAGGTGATGGTTGCCACGCAGTTGCGGGTCATCGCAAAACCCATCGTGTTGCTCAACACCGAGGACTATTTTGCGCCCCTGCAGATGCTGGTCGAGCAAACAATCTCGCAGGGCTTTGCCGGCGCCTCGGCCTCGACCTTCTTTCACGTTGCAATGACGCCGGAAGCTGCGCTGGAAGCCGTGGGAGAAGCCTTAGGCCATACTGCGAGCGCGAGCGCGTAGCACCGGACCTTCCAGCGCGACCAGCGCAAGCGCGCTCCACACAAAGGCAAACGTCACCGCGTCGGTACGCGTGAACGGCTCGCCCATCAGCAAGGTGGCCACCAATAAGGTGATCGACGGCGTGACGTATTGCAGGAATCCGAGTGTCGTCATGCGCACGCGGCGCGCACCCGCGGCGAACATGGTCAGCGGCACGGCCGTGATGGGTCCACCGCCGATCAGCAACGCATCGCGCCACGGCGTGGCCGGTGTAAATGCGCCGATGCCCTTCATTGCCAGATAGCCGAGGACAACGGCCACGACCGGGAACAGCAGTATCGTCTCGACCGTCAGTCCGTCCAGCGCATCGACCGGCGTACGCTTGCGCACGAAGCCGTAGAAACCGAATGACAAGGCCAGTGCGGGCGCGGGCCATGGCAGGGTGCCGAGTTCGAACGCCTGCACGATCACCGCCAGCGTGGCGAGCCCGATGGCGGCGAGACGCAGGCGCGAGACCTTTTCGCCCAGCAAAATCAGGCCCAAAGCCATCGATACCAGCGGCGTCAGATAATAGCCGAGACTGGATTCCACCAGATGATGTGTCGCCACGCACCAGATGAAGATCGTCCAGTTCGCCGCGATCAGGATGCTCGACGCGGTGAGCGCCAGGATCGTTTCGCGCCTCGCGAAGATCGCCGCGATTTCGCGCCAGCGTCCACGGACCAAGGTCACAGCGGCGGCGAACAGCGCACCCCAGAAGATGCGGTGCAGCGTGATCTCATAAGGCGATACGCCTGCGAGCATCGCCCAATACAGCGGCACAAATCCCCAAAGCAGATAAGCGCCGCCGGCATAGAGGATGCCAAGCGCCTCGTCGGGATGATCGTGTATACCTTGGGGCTCACTCATGGACGCAATGTAGTCGGCGCTTTGACAATGTCGTCACTGCATTTCGCAATGCCGTCACCTATCTTCGTCATGGTCGGGTCAAGCGCGCCCGTGGCGAACATATCTAGCGCTTGACCTCCCATGTCGTACCGGAAGGTCCGTCCTTCAGCACGATGCCCTTGGCGAGAAGTTCATCGCGAATGCGATCCGACTCCGCGAAGTTCTTCGCCTTGCGCGCGGCGTTGCGGGCCTCGATGGCGTCGGCAATCGCGACGTCATCGACCTGCGTTTTCGCCGCAATGCGCAGCTGCACATTGGAGAAACCGAGCAACCCCAATCCGCCGGCGAGTTCGTGGTCGCTGCCCTTGTGCAGTTCGGCGATTGCCTGGGGCGTGTTGAGGTCATCACACAGAGCAGCCATGAACGCCTCGCCCACCGGGGGATCGGCCAGCGGCTCGGTCACCGCATACCATTTCTCCAGCGTCTTCCAGCTTTCGTTCATGCCGGCGACGGTCCAGTCCATCGGCTGCCGATAGTGGCTCCGCAGCATGTTGAAGCGCAGCACCTCGCCGGGCCAGTCCTGCAGCAGCTCATTGATCGTGACGAAATTGCCCAGGCTCTTCGACATCTTCTCGCCTTCGACATTCAGGAAACCGTTGTGCATCCAGAAGCGCGCGAGCGAGTGGCCATGATGCGCACCTTCGCTCTGCGCGATCTCGTTCTCGTGATGCGGAAAGACCAGATCGATGCCGCCGCCATGGATATCGATGGTCTCTCCCATAGTCGCTTCGATCATCGCGGAGCATTCGAGATGCCAGCCGGGCCGTCCGCGGCCCCAGGGCGAATCCCACCCCGGCGTGCGGTCGTCCGACGGCTTCCACAGCACGAAGTCCATGGGGCCTTCCTTGTACGGAGCAATGTCAACGCGCGCGCCGGCCAGCATGTCGTCCACGCTGCGGCGCGCGAGCTTTCCATAATCGGCCTTCTTCTTGACGCGGAAGAGCACATGGCCTTCCGCCGCATAGGCATAGCCCGCGTCGATCAGAGCGCTCGTCATCGCGATCATCTGCGGAACGTTCTCGGTCGCGCGCGGCATAATGGTCGGGGCCAGGCATCCCAACGCCATGACGTCCTGCTGATAGATTCCGTAGGTCTTTTCGGTCAGCTCGCGTAGCGCCACGAACACATCGCCACCATTGGCTCGTTCCTGCGCGCGCGCGTTGATCTTGTCGTCGATGTCCGTGATGTTGCGGACATAAGTGACGCGCCCTTGCCCATAGATGTGACGCAGCAGCCGGAACAGGACATCGAACACGATCGCCGGCCGCGCATTGCCGATATGCGCATAGTCGTAGACCGTCGGCCCGCACACATACA
>CAZCJI010000166.1:617-6981 GCA_964498625.1 uncultured Rhizobium sp. | reverse complement strand
GTCGGTCACCGGGACCACAGTACCGAGATACTTCTTCACCAGATCCGGATAATCGCGGATCGCCTCCGATATCGGACAGAAGATCACACCAACTTCGTTCAGCTTCTCCTTGAAAGTGGTCGCGACTGACACCGAATCGAACACCGCATCAACGGCCACGCCAGCCAGCATCATTTGCTCGCTGAGCGGAATGCCGAGCTTGTTGTAGGTATCGAGGAGCTTGGGATCGACTTCGTCCAGGCTTTGCTTCGCGGGCGTGTTCTTGGGTGCCGCATAATAATAAGCATTCTGGTACTCGATCTTGGGATAATGCACGCGCGCCCAATTGGGTTCACGCATCTCGAGCCAGCGGCGGAAAGCTCCCAGACGCCATTCCAGCATCCATTCCGGCTCGCGCTTTTTGGACGAAATATAGCGCACTGTGTCTTCGTTCAAACCCTTGGGCGCACGCTCCATCTCAATGTCGGTGACGAAGCCGTATTTGTACTTCTCGGCAAGGGCTGAAACTTTCTCGCGGGTCTCAACTGCCGCCATCACGCAGCCTCCCGGCGCGCCACAAGACGTCCGATCGATGTGAGCGCTGCATCAACATCTGCGTCTGTCGAATTCCAGCCAAAACTCACCCGCAGCGCACAACGCGCCAATTCATCACTCACGCCCATAGCCCTGAGCACATGCGATGGCCTCACCTTGCCGGAAGAACAGGCGGAGCCCGAGCTCACCATCACGCCATCCAGGTCAAGGACCATCAGCGACGTCTCCGCCGCGATACCGGGAAGCGCAAAGCAAGATAAAACGGGAAGGCGCGGCGCAGTCTTGCCGAAGATGATGGTTGAGCCGGGCAGACCGGCCTCGAAACGATTGCGCAGTACGGAAGACATTCCGGCGCATACCGCCGCGGCAGCGCCGAAGCCGGCGATGCCGGCGACATTCTCCGTACCTGCGCGGAGCCCGCGTTCCTGCCCGCCCCCCAAGACCTGAGCCGCGAACGGCGCTTCATCACGCACAATCAACGCGCCGACACCCTGAGGGCCGCCGATTTTATGCGCAGAAAGTGAAACATAAGACGCATTTGTGTAACAGCCGGGCCTCTGCACTGCATCGACGAAGAGCAAACTGTCGATGTGGTCAATGGCCTGAACTACGCCCGTCTCGTTGTTTGCCGCCATCATGGCGATCAGCGCGCGACCTTTTCCTTCGTTCAAGCTTATCGCAGAAAGATCGGCAACGCCGTCAGCATTCACGGGAATAATTTCCAGACGCAAGCCAGGAATGCGTTCGGCAAGCGCCACCGAGGTCTTGAGCACGCTGTCGTGTTCAATGGCGGAAACGAACAATCGCGTGATGCGTTCGCCCGATTCCAGAGAACCTTCAATAGCACCGCGCAGGGCTAGCGCGTTCGCTTCCGTTCCGCCGCTGGTGAAGACTACGTTCGACGGCGAAACGCCCATCAACGTTGCGACCTGTTCGCGCGCGCCGTCGACAACTTTGCGCGCCGCACGACCTACTCCGTGTACTGAGGATGGATTGCCGGCCTCATAAGCGTGCTCCATCGCGACCCTGGCTTCGGGTCGAAGCGGCGAAGATGCATTGTGATCGAGATAACGCATTGTCAAACTCAGGCAGCCGCGCGGCTTGTATCCGTCTCGTCGTTGCACGGCCGGGTGCGGCCAAGGACACGTTTCTCGACAACATCCGCAAGCGATACTGATGAAAGAAATACTTGGATCTGACGACCCAGCTCTTCCCAGAGATCGTGCGTGACACAGCGGCTGCTGCTTCCGGTGCATCCCTTGGGACTACCGGCCTTGCAGCGGGTCGCCGTCATCGGCTCGTCGACGGCAATGATGATGTCGGCGATCCTGACCTCGCTCGCGGGGCGACTAAGACGATAGCCGCCGCCGGGGCCGCGGACGCTGCTCACAAGCCCGCCGCGCCGCAGCTTCGCGAACAGCTGCTCAAGATAGGATAGCGAAATCTCCTGCCGCGCCGCGATATCCGCGAGCGATACCGGCTTCGCGCTGGCCTCCTGCCCAGCCAGATCAGCCATAGCCATAACCGCATAACGTCCTTTGGTGCTCAGCCGCATGGCTCCAACTCCCGCTTGGCGCGCGTTTTCCTTGCTTTTCAGGGGGGGCTTCGGTGTAAAAGCAGCAGCCCGCGCGCAACGTTGTTTCCAGCTGGATATAAAATTCCCAACCATAATGGTCAAGTATTGAGCACATCCGTGACCAAAGAATATTTTATCTACCTAATAATAAAGGGATTTTCTAGTTTTTCTGCAGTGCAGAACACCCAATTCCGGCGAATGGCAAAAGCCATACGTTCGTTGGACCCAATCGGAAGAATCTCTCCCCATGCCTGATATCATTCTGCCCGGCCCTGCAGGACGCATCGAAGCGCGCTATCAACGTCAGAAAGCCGTCGGCGCGCCGATGGCGCTGGTTCTGCATCCGCACCCCCAGTTCGGCGGAACAATGAACAATCCGCTGGTCTATGACCTGTTCCACATGTTCCATGGACTGGGCTGCACGACCGTGCGGTTCAACTTCCGCGGCGTAGGAAGGAGTCAGGGATCATTCGATTCCGGCGCAGGCGAACTTTCAGACGCCGCCGCCATCCTGGACTGGATGAACACGCTCTACCCCAATCCGTCGAATGTTTGGATCGCCGGTATTTCGTTCGGCGCCTGGATCGGCATGCAACTGCTGATGCGACGCCCGGAGATCACAGGCTTTGTCTCCATCGCGCCGCCCGCAAGCATGTATGATTTCGCCTTCCTAGCGCCCTGTCCGGCATCTGGCCTTATCGTGCATGGAACCAAAGATCAGGTCGTGCCGGAACCGGATGTGCAGAAGCTCGTCGATCGTTTGACTGCCCAGAAAGGCATCAAGATCACCTACAACAAGATCGAAGGTGCAAACCACTTTTTCGACAAGCATGAGGCCGAGGTCGTGGACGTCGTAAAAGAATACGTCTCGCGCATGATGAGTTCGCCTCGCGTGGGACGCTGATCAAGGTCTGTGGAATTTGCCGCCGCTCATTGCCAGCGCCACACCAGTCGTCGTGGGCAGACTGAGCGGCAATCCTTTTCTTGAGCGCGCTGCGAGATAAGCGAACGCCTCTGCCTCCACAAAATCCCCCCGCCAACCAAAGTCTTCCGCCGACAAGACCGGCGCATTCACCCGCGCGCGTATTTCTTCCATAAGTTTCGGGTTGAGACGCCCACCTCCCATCACAATCCAAGTTGTTGCCGGATCAGGAAAGTGCTCACGCGCCCGCGCGATGGAAGCAGCGGTAAAGGCAGTCAGCGTCGCGGCCCCGTCTTCGGGACTGAGATGTTCGACGGCATCAGTGGCAAAATCCATGCGATCCAGCGATTTCGGCGGGGTTTGCGCAAAGAACGGATGATCAAGCATGGCCATCAAAACACGATCATCCACTCTACCGCGTCGCGCCAACTCGCCGTCTTGATCGACCGGCTTGCCGGTATGCCGGTGCGCCCAGTCATCGATGGCGGCGTTCCCCGGTCCGGTATCGAACGCCAAAATTGTGTCGCGACCAATGTAGGTGGCGTTCGCGACACCACCGATGTTGATCATAGCGACTGGGGGTATAAGGCTGGTCGCTTCACGCACGAGCGCCGCGTGGTAGAGTGGCACGAGCGGCGCACCCTGACCTCCCGCCTTCACATCCGCGCTGCGAAAATCATTGACGACAGGAATACCCGTCATTCGCGCCAATAGCGCCCCGTCACCGATCTGCCACGTCCAGCGCTGTTGCGGTCTGTGCAAAATGGTCTGACCATGAAAGCCGATCAACGAAACCTCGGACGCCTGCAAACCAGCCTTTTTTGCCAATGCCGACACCGCGTCGGCATGCGCTTCGGTCACCCGCCGTTCGGCTTCACGGATCGACTGCGGCACTGGCGCGCCTGCCGCCACGTTCTGTGCCTCTCCAATTGCAGCGCGCAACATGGCTCGTGTCTGCGCATCGTAAGGAAGCATTAGGGCCGCGCCGGGGACCACCACGTCTTCCCCATCCGTATCGACCAACGCGGCATCGATCCCGTCCAACGAGGTGCCGCTCATCAATCCCATGACTTTTAGGATGTCCGCCATTCGTGTTACACACCCGGCCCTTTTACTCAGTGGACACTAGCATGGCAGAGGCTCACAGATTTCGCTCCGAATTCCTCCGCACTTTTGCGGAGCGCGGCGCCTATTACGACTGTTCCGCGCCTGAGGATCTCGATGCTTTGTTCGAGAAGGAGCGTGTTACCGCTTATATCGGTTTCGACTGCACAGCCAAGAGCATGCACATCGGCAATCTGGTGCAGTTAATGACGCTAAGACGCCTGCAGCAGGCGGGTCATCGCCCCATTTTGCTGATGGGCGGCGGTACTACCAAAGCCGGCGACCCGTCTGGCAAGGACGAGACTCGTCTCATCCTCTCGCCGGACCAGATCAACGAGAATAAGCAGAACATGCTGCGCGGCGTGCGCCATCTCCTGAAATTCGGCGATGGCCCGGGCGACGCGATCATGGTCGATAACGCGGAATGGCTGGACAAGCTCGAATACATCCCATTCCTGCGTGAGGTCGGGAAGCATTTTTCCGTCAATCGCATGTTGACGATGGACAGTGTGAAGCTGCGCCTGGATCGCGAGCAGCCGATGTCATTCCTCGAGTTCAACTATTCGATCATGCAGGCGTTCGATTTCGTAGAACTCTACGAGCGCTATGGTTGCCGCCTGCAGTCCAGCGGATCGGATCAATGGGGCAACGTGGTATCCGGCATAGATCTCGGCCGTCGCCTGCAGAATGTACAGTTGTTCGGGCTGACAACGCCGCTGATCACGACGTCTTCCGGTGCGAAAATGGGCAAGACCGCTGCCGGTGCTGTGTGGCTAAACAAGGAAATGCTGAGTGTTTACGACTACTGGCAGTTCTGGCGCAATACCGAAGATGGAGACGTCGGCCGGTTCCTGCGTCTGTTCACCGATATGCATCTCGACGAAATTGCCAGGCTTGAATCGCTTAAAGGTTCGGAGCTCAACGACGCCAAGAAGATTCTTGCAACCGAAGCGACGGCACTTTTGCATGGCCGCGAAGCAGCGACCGAAGCATCCGAAACTGCACGGCGTACCTTCGAAGAAGGAGCGCTCGCAGAGGGTCTCCCTACTTTTACGGTGGCTCTTCCCGACGGAATTTTGAACCTTGCCGTTGCAACGGGGCTCGTCGCATCGAATTCGGAAGCGCGCAAGCTGATCGCAAATAACGGTCTCCGCCTGAATGACGTGGCGGTGAACGATCCGAAACTGCAGGTCGATGCCAGCGCCCTGACCGCCGATGGCGTGTTTAAGCTCTCGAGCGGCAAGAAAAAGCACGTGCTGGTCAAACCGGCCTAAACTACTGCGGCGGAGGTGGCGCAGGAACCGGCGCGGAAGGCGGGGCCTGGTTCGAAGGCGCTTGAGCAGCAGTGGGCATCTTGCCCTCGAATATTCGACGGAAGATTCCCGGTGTGAGGACGGACAATGGATTGATGCTAAGGTCCGGTTGATCGGCATTGCCTTTGATCGAATACGTCATACCGAAAACGCCTTCGCCCGGTTTCGACACCAGCACGTTTCCCAACACGGGTATCGCCCCCAGTACGCTGTTGATCCCAAAGAGCGGAACCATCGTTCCCTTGAGGGCAATCGTATTTTTCGGGCGATCGATATAGCCATCGGCAGTCAAACCGATCGCTGGCCCCGTGGCTTTGACGTCATGCACGCTGACGACGCCACCCCGCGAAGAAAACGGAACTTCCAGCTTATCGACCGCAATACCCTGTCCCTGCATCAAATTGCTCAATCCGCCCAACGAGCCAGCCGTAAAAAGACGCGTCAGGAAAGGCTGGTTGAGAACCTTAAAATCGCGAACCGTGATTTTTCCCAAATAATCGGGGGCATTGTTGTTCTCCGGTTCTCCAATTTTGCCCGGTAACGTGGCGCTAAAGTCGATCCGCCCTCCCTTCAAACTTCCAAATCCGTATAGACCTTTCACAAAAAGGCCAGCGTCATTGGTCGACAGCGTGAGCTTACGCCCACCGTCCGCCGGCGCTATCGCACCTGAGATTGTTGCCGTTTTTGACAAGGAACCGCTTAGCGACAGCGAGGCGGGACGATCGCCCACACCCGACACATCAAGCGCAAACGGTGCCACCGCAACATTCTCGCGAAGCATCAAGCGGTCGAGTCGCGCCGAGACATGAAATGGCCCTTCCAAATTCATGTCACCCCCACCGCCATGTCCGCCAAGATGCGAGCCGTCGAGCGAATGCCCCTTCACGACGATATTCGCCCCAGCCGCGCTTTTCG
>CAZCJI010000166.1:0-607 GCA_964498625.1 uncultured Rhizobium sp. | reverse complement strand
ATCGAAGGCGACATTTCCACTTAGGGCGACCCCGGGCCCGGATATTGTCATCGTTTCGGCTTTAATTGAACTTTCCGGACCGAAAGTCGCCGTGACATGTGCAGTCGCAGGAAATCCTGCAGGTTTGTTGAGACCGATCAAATCGAGGCTCAAGACGGCTGGCGCGATGTCCATTGTCATGTCGGCATTTAAAAGGGATGCGCGATGCCCGGTGAGCGCCGCACTAATCGGAACGGTCCCTCTAAGGAAATCCGAAGACCGAAAATTGAGCGCTTCGCGTGCGCCGTCTCCGAGTGTCCCTTTCACGGCGATTCGTGTGGTAACGGGGTTCTTTGTGCGGAAATCTTCGTTCCAATCGAACGTCAGTTTGGAGTCGGCGAGCGATGCCACGCCGGTTGCATTGAGTTTCGTATTATCGATGAGGAAATTGATCGACCCATCGGAAAGTCGTGTGTGTTCTCCGAGCAAGATCGAAAAATCTGTGACAGCCGCCTTGATAGAGATTCCGACCTCATCGACATTCAGGTTCTTTCGCAAAGGCAAATGGATCGACAGGTCGATGTTTCCCGCACCTTTCGTCTGCGTCTTGTCAATCCCAAACCGCGTG
>CAZCJI010000165.1:0-7012 GCA_964498625.1 uncultured Rhizobium sp. | reverse complement strand
ATCATGTTACGCGTGAACTCAGCCGGGTCGGCGATGGAATAGTCGCTCTTGGCCGCTTCCGGCGTGGCGTCTTTGTTTTTCGAATTCATCGTTACCACTGGAGGGGATTCCCGCGTGTGATAGCGCGCCATGCTGCGGTGCCGCAAGCGAGAGCGGTTTTGGGGTCCGTAAAGCCAAGTTATTACAACATTTCATGGATTTGACCGCCGTTTCGCTTGGAACGGTGGCGTCGCCCCTGTATATGGATTCCGCTGTCCTGCGGCAAAGCTGCGGGAACCGGAGACATTTCTATGATTGTTGAGTTCGTCGGTCTGAAGAAGCTCTGTGCGCGCGCCACGGTGATCGGCATGGTCGGATTTGGGGCCAGCGCCTGTTCCAGCGCGCCGGATTGGGTCGATCCGACAAACTGGTTCGGCGGCGGTCCGTCCGACACCGAGGGATCGGCAGGTGCGACACCCGATCTGGCCTCTATTCCCGATCGTCCGGCGCCTGCATCGACAGCGGATGAACAGCAACAGGTCGCGTCGTCTCTTGCCGCGGATCGCGCGCGCGCCAAATACAGCGCCGACGCGTTGCGCGGGGGCACTGAAACGGCCGCGCCGCCTCCGCCGCCAGCGGATGCCTCGAATGACGCTGCCGCGCCTCAGTCAGGTTCAACGCCGCCCGCCACAACATCTTCTGCTTCACCTTCGGCTTCGAACCCTCAGGTAGCCAGCAATGAGCCGCCGCAAACCCAAACGGCGCCTCCGCCACCTCCCGCAGCAGAAGCGTCTTCATCGATAGATGTATCTGCCGCTGCAACACGGGCAGCCCCACCGCCGCCCCCGCCTGCAGCAACCCAGTTGCCGCCGCCGCTAGCTGTCGCCGCTACCGCGTCTCCTTCCGGACAACAATCGCAAACAACAATGGCGATGGTATCGCCGTCCGATGCGGCGCTCGGCTTCAAACCGTCTTCTGCGCCGCCGCTCGATCCTTCAATCGGCATGTTTGTGCCGCCGCCGCTGATTGCGCGCTATGACCAGACCGCGAACGCGGCGGGGATTGCGGGCAATATGCGCGTGGCTTCATCCGCGCTTATAAGGACACACGGCAGAGCTGTCGGCGGTCCCGAGAAAATGACCGGCGCCGTTGTCGCCAATCTGGATGCGCTACAGGCGACCTCAACCATGGCTGCGCCTGCCTATAGCGCCGGTGGAATGACGCCGGCGTCGGTGGTTCTGTTTCCCGGCGATGGAACGCTGCTGAACGCGCAGGCGAAGCTGCAGGTTCGTGCGGCCGTCGAACAGTTCAAGCGTTCCGGCGGCCAGGGCTTCATCCGCGTTGTCGGGCATGCTTCGAGCCGCACGTCGAACATGCCGCTCGAAAAGCACCTGGAAGTGATCTTCAACAAGAGCCAGGACCGCGCGAACGCGGTGGCGCAGGAGGTCATCAAACAGGGCGTGGCGGCGAACCGTGTGCTTGTGGAGGCGGTCGGCGACAGCCAGCCCGTCTATTACGAGTCGATGCCCCAGGGCGAAGACGGCAATCGCCGCGCCGAGATATTCCTGCAAAGTTGAGCAGGGAAGCCGGTCGTAAGCGCCTATGAAGATTCCGCTGCGCATCGCTATCGCGGGTCTCGGCACCGTCGGCGGCGGCGTGCTGAAGGCGTTGCGCGCGCGGGGCGATGAGCTCGCCGAACGCGCGGAGCGCAGGCTCGATATTATTGCGGTTTCGGCGCGCGACAAAAACAAGGCGCGCGCTTCCGACATCTCCGGGTTCAAATGGATAGACGATCCCGTCGCGCTGGCGCGCGCGGACGCCGATGTCGTTGTGGAACTGATCGGCGGCGAAGAAGGCGTGGCGCGCGAACTGGTTGAAGCGTCGCTGCTTGCCGGAAAGCATGTCGTCACGGCCAACAAGGCATTGCTCGCGCATCACGGTGCGCATCTCGCCAAGCTCGCAGAAGACCGCGGTCTCGCGCTGAAATTCGAGGCCGCCGCGGCCGGCGGCATTCCTATCGTGAAAGCGCTGCGTGAGAGTCTGATCGTACACGGCGTGAATTCCGTGCGCGGCATCCTCAATGGGACGTGCAACTATATCCTCACCAACATGGAAAAGACGGAACGTTCATTTCCGGATGTGCTGATGGAAGCCCAGGCGTTGGGCTATGCCGAAGCCGACCCAACGCTCGATGTCGGCGGCGGCGACACCGCGCACAAACTCGCGATTCTGTCGTGTCTTGCTTTCGGCACCGCGCCGAATCTGGAGCATATGCAGATCGAAGGCATTCAACATATCAAGCCGGATGACATCGGCTACGCGCGTGAGCTCGGTTACCGCATCAAGCTGCTTGGTATCGCGCGGCGCATCGGTGGCGGCATCGATCAGCGTGTGCAACCCGCCATGGTGCGCGCCGGAACGCCGCTCGCCGATGTCGATGCCGCGTTCAATGCCGTGTCTGTCAACGCCGGCGAAGCAGGACCGTTCTTCTTCGAGGGGCGCGGCGCGGGCGAAGGCCCGACGGCATCGGCCGTCATTGCGGATCTTGTCGATATTGCGCTCGGTTCCTTCGAGCCCGCTTTCGGCAAGCCTGCCCATACGCTGGCGCCACTGGTTCCCGCGGCGCCGGAGGCCGCATCATCAGCGTATTATCTGCGCTTCGAGGTGCTCGACATCCCCGGCGTTTTGGCCGAGATCGCCGGGTGTCTCGCGGACTTCAAGGTCTCCATCGAAAGCATGCTGCAGCGCTCAAGAAGCCCGGGCGAGCCGGTATCGATCGTCATGATTACCCACGACACTCCACAGCTTGCCGTCGTACGAGCCTTGAAGGCTATCTGCACGTCGGACAAGGTCTTGGCGCCGCCGGTCATGATTCCCATGGAAGCGGGTTGAATAGTGATTACGTTTGCCGCTCACCCTTCGACAAGCTCAGGGTGAGGGTTCAGCAAGTCCCTCATACTGAGCTTGTCGAAGCATGGAGCATTTATGACGGGTCATCTCGATCGTTCCTTTTCCCTCGAGGCCGTTCGCGTCACCGAGGCTGCCGCGATCAGCGCCGCACGCCAGATCGGCCGCGGCGACGAGAAAGCCGCTGACCACGCTGCCGTTGAGGCAATGCGCGCCGCGTTCAACATCCTGCCGATCGATGGCACGGTGGTGATCGGCGAGGGCGAGCGCGATGAGGCGCCGATGCTCTATATCGGTGAGAAGGTCGGCAGCGGTGGCATCAGGGTCGACATCGCGCTCGATCCACTCGAAGGCACGACGCTGACGGCAAAAGCATTGCCCAACGCGCTCGCCGTCATGGCCATGGCCGAACCCGGCACGCTGCTCAATGCGCCGGACACGTACATGGACAAGATCGCCATAGGCGGCGGCTATCCGGAAGGGACGATCGATCTCGACGCCGACCCCGCGGACAACATCCATGCGCTTGCGAAAGCCAAGGGTGTGAAGGCCCACGAGATCACGGCGTTGATCCTCGACCGCCCGCGCCATGAGAAGATCATCGAGGCAGTGCGCAGCACCGGCGCCGCCGTGCAGCTCATCACCGATGGCGATGTCGCGGGGGTGATCGCGACCAGCGATCCGGCGACGGGCATCGATATCTATATCGGACAGGGTGGTGCACCGGAGGGTGTACTCGCCGCTGCGGCGTTGCGCTGTGTCGGCGGACAAATCCAGACGCGTCTGGTGTTCAAGAAGGAAGACGAAAAGCGCCGCGCCGAGAAATTGGGCATCACCGACTTCAACAGAAAGTATTCATTGATGGACCTTGCGTCGGGCGACGTCGTGTTCTCCGCCACGGGCGTTACAAACGGTTCCATGCTGCGCGGCGTGCAGGTCACGCGCGAGCACATCTTCACCGAGAGCATCGTGATGCGTTCCGCCACCGGGACGGTGCGCTGGATCCGCGCGCGCCATCGCCGCAAGGATGTCCGCTAACGCGCGCGCCCACGAGCCTGCTGCGGCGTTTGGCGTCGCACGCTCTTTCTCGGGCCGGAGATGGATTTTGCAGCAGGCCGATGAAGATGCGGCGCGCGAAATTGCGCGTGTAAATGGCATCTCTTTCGCGCTTGCGCGGCTGCTGGCTGGACGCGGCGTCAAGCCGGACGATGTCCATGATGTTCTGAATCCTACGCTCAAGCGGCTGATGCCTGATCCGCTGGTTCTGCTGAACATGGACAAGGCGGTCGCGCGCGTCAAAGCGGCCATCGAAAACGGTGAACAGATCGCGATCTTCGGCGATTACGATGTCGATGGCTCATGTTCTTCCGCGCTGTTGCACGATTTCCTGGTAGCGCTGGGTGTCAAACCGCGCATCTACATCCCGGATCGCATGACCGAAGGCTATGGGCCCTCGGCGAATGCGATGCACATCTTGAAGGCCGAGGGCGCAAGCCTTGTCGTCACCGTGGATTGTGGCGCCACTGCGAAAGACGCGTTATCCGCCGCGCGCGATGCGGGGCTCGACGTTATCGTGCTGGATCATCATGCCGTAGAAGAGGCGCCGCCCGCTTTTGCCCAGGTCAATCCCAATCAGGCGGGCGACGCTTCTGGTCTGAGCTATCTCTGTGCCGCAGGCGTGACGTTCATGTTCGTTGTCGCGCTCAACCGCGCGCTGCGGGATGCCGGCTTTTACACGGAAAGAAATATTCCCGAGCCCGATCTGCGCGATCTGCTGGATCTCGTGGGGCTGGCGACGATCTGCGATGTCGTTCCGCTTATCGGCGTGAACCGCGCGTTTGTGCGCAGCGGGCTGGCGCTTTTCGGTGCGAAGCGCGTGGGGCTTTCAGCGCTTGCGGCCGTTGCGAAGGTGGCGGGACCGTTCACGCCCTATCACATGGGCTATGTTTTCGGGCCCCGGATCAACGCCGGTGGGCGTGTCGGGCGCTGCGCGCTGGGCGCCGATCTTCTGACGACGCGCGACGGCATCGAAGCGGAAGAATTTGCGCTTGCGCTCGACAATCACAATCGCGAACGCCAGGCGATCGAAAAGCTGATCCTCGAAGAAGCGATCGCGATGGCGCACACCCAAGACAATGCGCCGTTCCTGTTCGCGGCGAAGGAAGGCTGGCATGCCGGTGTCGTCGGCATCGTTGCGGGGCGCCTGAAAGACCGGTTCGGGAAACCGTCTTTCGTGGCGGGTTTCGAGGGTGGAGTGGCGCGCGGCTCGGCGCGTTCCGTGCCTGGTGCCGATATCGGCGCCATTGTGCGCGCGGCGAAAGACGCCGGACTGATCGCGAGCGGCGGCGGCCACGCGATGGCGGCGGGGTTCTCGCTCACTGCCGATCAGGAAGGCCCGTTTCACGCATTTCTCGCGCAACGATTTGCGGAGGGCGGCGAGGCGCTCGCCGGCGCGCTCAACCTTCACATCGACACGCTGGTCTCGCCGTCCGGTGCCACCGAAGCGATGGTACGCGAGATTGCACAAGCCGGTCCCTATGGCGCGGGCAATCCGGAGCCGTTGGTCGTGTTGGCTGACACGCGCGTCGTGTTCGCGGATATCGTCGGCAAGGATCACATCCGGTTGCGCCTCGCGGGCGGCGACGGCGCGCGGCTGGACGCGATTGCATTCCGTGCGGCGGACACCGATCTGGGTCGCGGTTTGATGGCCTCGCGCGGCAAGGCAATCCACGCCGCCGGGCGGCTCAAGATCGACGAATGGCAGGGGCGGATTCGCGTCCAGCTTCAGGTCGAAGATGCTGCTCCGGCAATGGTTTAGCCTGCGTCTTGCCAAGCGCGGCGTGTCCCGCTAAACCCGCCCGCTCTGCGCCCTTCGTCTATCGGTTAGGACTCAGGATTTTCATTCCTGCAAGAGGGGTTCGACTCCCCTAGGGCGCGCCATTCCCATAAAAACTGTTTAATTTCAGAGATGTCGGATTTCGTGAAATCTGGCTCTTGTTTCAACGCACCAATCGAGCATGTTTTAAGATGAAGCTGCGCTAGTTCTCTGCACGCGCAACGTTGGTCCGCAGCAATTCTGTCGTTTTGGCTACCCCGCTCAGTCGGTTCGGAGGAATCCGTAGTTCTCGCCGTTGCTGCCCCAATAATAGCCGGCGATCGCGCCCGCGCTGTTGATGGATTTGGGAAAGGTCCCCACGGCGCCGGGATAGTCAAAGTCCGTGATGGTTCCTGCCGCATCGCGAACGAAGCCGTGCCAGTTGTTGCCGTCGAAATAGTTTCCCGTGACCGCGCCCGTCGAACTGATGCCTTCCGCCTCCGTCTGGACTGATCCCGGCGCGGCGAACGTCTCATACGACCCGTCGGTATCGCGCACGAAACCGTGGATGCGGCCGCCGTCCGTTCCGTCCTTGAAGTATCCCGCAATCGCGCCGGCCAAATTGATGGCGGTGACGTAAGTGCCTCCCGAATTGGGAGGATCGAATATCTTTGTTTTTCCGTTCGCGAAACGAACGAACCCGTGCTGCTGTCCCGCGCCGATAATCCCGGCGATCACACCTTTGTCGTTGATGCAGGCGGGCTGCGTGTAATTCGATCCGTTCGCGCTGAACTTTCTGAACGTGCCATCCGATCCGCGGACGAATCCGAAGCGAACTCCGGGCACGTCCCAGACTCCGGTGACCGTGCCGGGCGTGTTGATGCCTATGACATAGAATTGGTTATCTCGGCTCATTACCGGATTGAAGACGGGCGTAAGCGTTCCGTCCGCATCGCGCACGAAGCCGCCATGGGTGGTCCCGCGGAGCGAAGATCCTGCCACATCGCCGTTGCCGTTTATGCCGGAAACTGCCGTGACGTTGTCCTGCTCGCCGCTGCAGGGGTAGAGGCTGAACGTCGCGACAGTTCCGTCGGCCGCACGGACAAAGCTGCCCTCTACCGATCCGCCGCAGCCGTAATAACCCGCGATTACACCCTGATCGTTGATGACCACGGCCGTCGTTCCGTAGAAGCCGCCGTCGAGATCGATGTTCGTGTACGAGACTTGCGCCGCGGCCGGACCCGCGCCTGCGAGAACCCACATCGTTGCCGCTGCTGACAACACTGCATTCCTCGCTGCAAGGGCTGAATG
>CAZCJI010000164.1:0-7054 GCA_964498625.1 uncultured Rhizobium sp. | reverse complement strand
GAGCCGGCCGTTCAAAAGGTTGACCTTGATGTCATGCACAACCTGCCTTGGGTTTAGCGGTTTGCCGGTGACGACTGCCACCACGGTTGGCGTGTTCGCGGTGGACAGCGCGAATATCGGCGATCACTGGAGCGTGGTCGGCGCGCTGCGTTTCGATCACTTCGCCGCCGACTTCCACGATGTTTTCAACGCCGTGCGCTATTCGCATGACGACAACATCGTGAGCCCCCGCGCAGCCGTCATCTATAAGCCGGACGACAATTCGAGCGTTTACTTCTCGTATGGCACATCCTTCAATCCAGCTGCCGCAAACCTCTCTCTCGCGTCCAGCAACAACGATCTGGCGCCGGAACGCGACCGCACCTTCGAACTCGGCGGCAAGGTCGTGGCACTCGACGGCTTGTTGGGAATTACGGCCGCCGTCTTCAACACGCGCATGACCAATGCGCGCACCGCCGATCCGGAAGATCCTGGCGACCAGACCTTCTCCGGCACGCAGCGCGTCAACGGTTTCGAGTTCACCGTCAACGGCCGCATCACGCCGAACTGGGAGATCGTGGGAGGTTACGTCTATCTCGACACGCGCGACCTGCAATCGCAGGGGCCGGGTCTCATCGGGCCGATCCCCAACACTGCGCACAACCAGGCGAATGTCTGGTCGGTCTACGATTTCGACAATGGATTCAGGGCTGGATTGGGCGCCAACTACGTGGGCAGCCGCGCCGCCGGCTTCGACACCGAAACCGATCCCGGGAAGCTGATCATCGCCAAGGTGCCCGAATACATCACTTTGGACGCGATGATCGGATACAAAATCTCCGACACGATCGCGGTGCAGCTGAATGGATATAATCTCGCGGACAAGAAGTATTACGCGAGCGCCTATTACAACAGCGGCGACGAGAACCATGTCGTTCCGGGGGCGGGCCGCAGCGCGTTGCTGACGGTAACCATCGCCCGCTAAACGAAGTCATGAACCGGTGTCGAAGGATGACGTGGTTGCCCGTGGTGTGCGGTTCAGCCTAAAGTCCAAGACGATGCGTCGCGGGCACTCACGAGCAAAAGCCTTGCCGCCGCGGGAAACCGCGCTGCGGCTGGCTATTTCGCTGTTTGTGATGCTGGCTTTCGGCGTGCAGGGCTATATCGCCCAGACGCACATCCACCTTGCACCGGACACGTTCGCGCCTTTCTCCAAGCTCGCATCGCACGCGGGCAAGGAACAGCAGCCGGACAAATTCCCCGCCAATGGCGACCCGGCGAACTGCCCGATCTGTCAGGAAATTCTGCATAGCGGACAATTCGTTACACCGACGGCAGCCGCCCTGTTGTTGCCGGCCGTCGCGGTCTCGATCATCCGGATCGCCGCCGATATTCCGGCAGCGGCGCAAAGACCGTCGCACGCGTGGCGAAGCCGTGCGCCGCCCAAAGCCTGACCTTCAAATTCTGAACCTGTGAACGAGCGAACGTGCGCGGTCCTGCGCACGAGCGTGCGTTCACCACAGCACAACGCCTCGAAAGCGGCCGCGTGCGCTCATTGAATTTGTGGAGTTCGGTATGTCTCGTTTTTTTCTTCTGTCGTCGGCGGCAACCGCCGCGGCACTCAATATTGCCACACCTGTCTTTGCGCAAGTCGAAGGCGGCAGCACACAACCTGTCGAAACCGTTGTCGTCACCGCACAGAAACTCGCCGAAGCGCGCAACGGCATTCAGACCCAGACAGGCGCTTCGACCTACACCATCACATCCAAGGACATCGACGCCCAGCCGGGCGGCGAAAACACGCAGCTTAACCAGGTCATCCTTCAGGCGCCCGGTGTGGCGCAGGACTCGTTCGGCCAGTTGCATATCCGCGGTGAGCATAACGGTCTGCAATACCGCCTGAACGGGATCATCATCCCCGAGGGCATTTCGGTGTTCGGGCAGACGCTGGATCCGCGGCTTGCGGATTCGGTCAAGCTCATCACCGGGGCGCTGCCCGCCGAATATGGCGACCGCACCGCCGGCATCATCGATGTGCAAACCAAAAGCGGTCTGTTCGATGAAGGCGGTCAGGTGGGCGTCTATGGCGGAAGCCACAGCCAGCTCACGCCGAGTTTCGACTACGGCGGCTCGGACGGCCATTTCAACTATTTCGTCTCGGGCGACTACACGACAGACACGCTCGGTATCGAGTCACCGGACGGGAGCTCGGATCCTCTCCACGACCGCACCAAACAATGGCACGGCTTCGCGTTCCTGCAGGACATTCTCGATCAGAACAGTAGCGTGACGGCGATCCTCGGCACGTCGAACG
The DNA here is from genome assembly GCA_964498625.1 of uncultured Rhizobium sp. GTDB lineage: Bacteria > Pseudomonadota > Alphaproteobacteria > Micropepsales > Micropepsaceae > Rhizomicrobium. The sequence continues at coordinate 4,761 of CAZCJI010000164.1, read as the reverse complement.
ACATGTTCGAGATTCCGAACTCGCGCGGACTGCAGCCTGGGGGCATCGACAATGTCACCGGCCTCGGACCGGGCGGCATCCTGGACGTGAACGGACAAACCACCTTCCTCAGCAACGATCTCGACGAACGCCAGCGCGAGATCACGCATTACGGCATCCTCAGCTATCTGCGCACCATGGGCGATGTCGATATGCAGGTCAGCGCGTTTGGCCGCTATTCCAGCCTGTTCTATACACCGGGCGGCGATATCGGCGACCTGCTCTACAACGGCATCGCGCAAACGGCCTACAAGCGCGACGAAGCCTACGGATTGCAGGCCGAAGCCGCGTGGCACGCGGGCGAAAGCCACACGATCCGCTTCGGCGCGATCTATCAGGCCGACGATCTCGTTAGCAATACATCGTCTGTGGTGCTTCCGGCCTCGTGCCTGGGCAGCGGTACAGAGGCCGATCCGTTCAATTCTTGCGTACAAACCAGCGACGTTCCGTTCTCCGTCAATTCAGGCAACGTCGATAAGCATGCCTGGAGCTACAGCCTGTATCTTCAGGACGAATGGAAAGTGTTTCCGGCGCTGACTCTGAACTATGGCCTGCGCTATGATGAGTTCGACGCCTTCGATCATGAGAGCCAGCTCAGCCCGCGCGTCAACGCGGTGTGGACGCCGACAGACACAACGACGGTGCATGCCGGGTTCTCGCGCTATTTCTCACCGCCGCCGATCGAATTGATTTCCAACACCGATGTCGCGGCCTTCGCGGGCAAGACGACGGCAACGCCCCTCATCACCCTCAACGACACGTCCAAGGCCGAACGCGCCGACTACTACGATCTGGGTGTCGAGCAGAAGATCACCGACGAACTCACCCTTGGCCTCGACAGCTTCTACAAGGCTTCGCACAACATGATCGACGAGGGCCAGTTCGGCGCGCCGATCATCCTCACGCCGTTCAACTATCTCACCGGACGGCAATACGGCCTCGAATTCACCGGCACTTACGACATCGGTGCGTTCTCAAGCTATCTGAACGCGGCCTACGAACGTGCCGATGGCCGGGACATTGTCTCGAGCCAGTTCCAGTTCGATCCGGACGACCTCTCCTATATCGCCGATCACTACATTCCATTGGATCATCAGCAGATCGCCACGCTCTCGGCGGGTGCGTCTTACACATGGCTTGGCACGCGCTTCAGTGGCGACATGCTTTACGGCTCGGGTTTGCGCAAGGATGGCGCAACACCGAACGGCGATCACGTGCCGGGCTATGTACAGGTCAATGTCGGCGCAAGCCGTAGCTTCGATATCGGCGGATTGAAGAGCCTGACCGCACGTCTCGACGTCATCAATCTGTTCGACGAGAAGTACGAGATCCGCGACGGCTCCGGTGTCGGCGTCGGCGCACCGCAATGGGGTGCACGGCGCGGGCTCTTCTTCGGTCTGTCAAAGGCTCTCTAGGGGGTACCGGGTGCAGGGGCGCCAGCAGCGCATCCTGCACCCAATCCCAAATAGCGTCATGGCGCGCCGAACGCTCTTTCATCGCCGCCGCACAAGTGGCCCGCGCAAGGCCAAGGCCCGAATCGGGCTTTGGCCCATACTGCTGTTCGTGGTGCTCTGCGCGCTGGCCGCCGCGGCGGGCATCGCGCTGGAGCGGGAATTGCGCAAGCCGCCGCTAGTTCAGACCTTTCCGAGCCGCAATGATCGGCCATGAATTTTCGCGGCCTTGTGAATAGCGTGGGCGGTCGCTCTGTTGCACTTTTCAACGCCATCGCCTCTACAATGTCGACTTTTCAAGGGGACACCTCATGGAATTTTCAAAGCAGAAGCTGCGCACCTTCGCGGCCACATCGGCGCTCGGCGCGGTCCTGATCGGCGCCTTCGTGTTCGCGGCAACGCCGGACAAACCGGCTGAAAAGCCCGTCGAGGGCGCGGGCAGGTATTTCAAGCCTGACGCCGTCTCCAGTGACGGGTCGGTCGGCGTCTCCACCGGCCGTGTCAACTACACGGCCATCGCCGGCACGCTCATCGTGCATGCCAAGAACTGGGACGATGTCCCTGTCCCCGAGGCGGACAAAGCCGACAAGGAAGCGCAGGCCGAGGCCGCGAAGAATCCGTCCGCCGAAGCGTCGATGTTCTACGCCGCTTATTTCCGCAAGGGTGTGAACGCGGCATCACGGCCGATCATGTTCGTGTTCAATGGCGGTCCGGGCTCAGCGACCGTGTGGCTGCATATGGGCGCGTTCGGTCCAAAGCGCGTCGTCACCTCCGACGATTCCCACACGCCGGCGGCACCCTACAAGATCGTCGACAATGACGGCAGCCTGCTGGACGCCACCGATCTCGTCTTCATCGACGCGCCTGGCGCGGGCTTCAGCCGGGTCGCCGGCAAGGATAAGGACAAGGCCTTCTGGGGTGTGGACGAAGACGGCCACGCCTTCGCCGAATTCATCAATTTGTTCCTGACGAAGTATTCGCGCTGGAATTCGCCGAAATATATCTTCGGCGAAAGTTATGGCACGACGCGCGCCGCGGTGCTCTCCAACATGCTGGAGAACCAGTACGCCATCGATCTCAATGGCGTGATCATGCTGTCGCAGATCCTGAACTTCGACATGAGCGTGGACGGACCGCAGGTGAATCCAGGCGTCAACCTGCCTTACCAGCTTGGTCTTCCGACCTATGCGGCGACGGCGTGGTATCACAACAAGCTTCCCGGCCAGAAGCCCGCGGACCTGCGCAAATTCCTCGGCGAAGTGCAGCACTTCGCGATGGGCGACTACGCCCTGGCGCTACAGGCCGGCTCCGCTTTGAACGATGCCCAGCGCAAGACGATCGCGCAAAAGCTGCATACCTACACGGGCCTGCCGATCGACTATATCCTGAAGGCCGACCTGCGCATCGATGGCGGCATGTTCGAACAGAACCTGCAGAAAGACGGTGACATCACAACCGGCCGCCTCGACACGCGGTTCTCCGGCCCGTCACTCGATCCACTGGACAAGGAAGCTGACTACGACCCGCAATCCTCCGCGATCAGCTCGGCCTACATCGCGGCGTTCAACGACTATGCGCGCACGCAGCTGAAATATGGCGACGGCAAGAAGTATTTCCTGTTTGCGCCGCTGAACGACTGGGACCTGAAGCATCAGCAGCCCGGCCAGGGCCAGGCCCTGCAGACGCCGCTGAATGTGATGCCCGATCTGGCAACGGCGATGAAGACCAACCCGAACCTGCGGGTGATGCTGAACGGCGGCTTCTACGACCTCGCGACGCCGTACTACGAAGGCATCTACGAGATGCGTCAGCTCCCGATCCCGCGCAAGCTCCAGGCCAACATCGAATACAAGCAATACGAGTCCGGCCACATGGTCTATGCGCATGAGCAGTCGCTGAAGGAACTCCACGACAATGTCGCAGACTTCATCAAGCGCACGAGCAATGTGAAGTAGGATCGGCTTCGCGACGACGCAGAAAGGCCGGTGGAAACAGCGGCCTTTTCTATGCCTGGACCAAGCTGAATGAAACGCCCCCGATCTGCGGCGCGCTATCGACAACGGAAATGCCGTTACTTCTAGCGCGCGCAATGATCGCCGTGGGATCGGTGACCGCAATATCGATACCGACAACGCCAGAGCCGTCGGCATCGACGGGCTCGACGAACCGAACCGTTGCGCCGTGGAATTTCAGGCTTGCGCCATCCCGCTCCGTCTGCAGCAGATCGGACCAGCGAGTAGCGGCCGCGACCGGATCGCGCGATTGCACCGTGGCACCCACGATGCCTTTGATGTCGTCCGGCGCGAGGCAGTTCTTCCACCACGGCCCTGCAGGCGGCCAATCCCCGAAACGATCCCGCCATGACGATCCATCGCCGGCGGTATCGACAGAGACGAGGACGCCATCGAAATCCTTCGGGTGAAAGTGCGTGAAGGTGTAGTGCGGCTTTGTCCACTCCGCGATGCTGCGCAAACCTTGGCCAACGAGACGCTCGCGATGTACAAGCGCGTCGGGCGCTTCGAAGATCAGCATGTATCCGGCATCGCCGCCCCGGCGCGCGAGATAGCGCCCCGCCGAGGCGTCAGGGGTCACCGGCTGCACGATCTCCAGAAACTCTCCGCCCACAGGCATCACGGCGTTCACGAGTCCGAACGTCGCCACGGCTGGATCGCGGAACGCGATGCGAAGTCCGAACACGGTCTGCAACTGCGCCGCGACCAGCTCCAGGTCTCTTGCCACCAGCGCGATCTGACGAAGCCGCATCGAAATCCCTTCGCCGCGAAGCTAAGTGGAAAGCGCGCAAAGAAAAAGGGCCGGTGTTGGTACCGGCCCTTTTGTTCGTTCTGCCGAGATGCGGATTACTCCGCGGCGACAGGGCCTTCGATCTGCGCCACTGGCACATTCTTGGCGTTCTCTTCCTGGATCGCGCGATCGCGTTCGGTCGCGACGTGACGGAGGCGCGCGATGGCGCCGCCCGTGCCCGCCGGGATCAGACGGCCCACGATCACGTTCTCCTTGAGGCCTTCGAGCGTATCGACCTTGCCGTTGACGGCCGCATCGGTGAGGACGCGGGTCGTCTCCTGGAACGACGCCGCCGAGAACACCGAGCGCGTCTGCAGCGACGCCTTGGTGATACCCAGAAGAACAGGGCGGCCTTCGGCGTGCTTGCCGCTGGTCTCATCCGCCTTCTTGTTGGCCTCTTCGAGCTCGAGCTGATCGACCTGTTCGCCGGCGAGCAGCGTGGTCTCGCCGCCCTCGGTGACTTCCAGCT
>CAZCJI010000163.1:0-7096 GCA_964498625.1 uncultured Rhizobium sp. | reverse complement strand
GTCAGCGCCGGCGACACGCCCGTCGATCTGCGCGGTCCGCAGAATTGTTGCGGCACTTGCATCGAGTACGGCCCGAAGAACAAGTGCTACGATCCGCCGGGCGAAACCGGCGCCGCTATTCGTCGCCCGGACGGAACCGTGTTCGCCACTGGTTCGATTCCAGATGGCGATACCAAAGGCCACACCGCAATCTGGACCCCGCCTAGCAAGACCGACAAGACCGGTCACTGGACGGCTGGCCCGGATTTCCCGAACGGCGATCAGGCATTCGACGATCCTGTCTCGATTCTTCCCAACGGCAATGCGTTGGCGGAAGGCTATAGCGGCCAGCTCTATGAATTCGACGGCACGAATCTAACGCGGCAGTCCGCAAACGGCGCCGGCGGCGTCCTAATGCCGCTTCCGACAGGCGAAGTGCTGGTTGGCGGCTTTGCGGTCTACAAGGGAACGGGCAATCCGGACCCGTCCTGGGCGCCTACGGTTAGCGCGTCGCCGTCCAGTGTCACGCGCGGTTCGACCTATCAAATCTCCGGCACGCAATTCAACGGACTGAACCAGGGCGGCGCCTTTGGCGACGAGTTCGATACGCACACCAACTATCCGCTGGTGCGCATCACGAACACCGCGACCGGCCATGTGTTCTATGAGCGTACGCATGATCACAGCTCGATGGGCGTGGCAACCGGGTCGGCGACGATCACAACCAACTTCGACGTCTCATCGGCTACCGAAACCGGCGCGAGCACGCTGGTTGTCGTCGCCAATGGCATTCCATCGACGCCGGTGAACGTGACGGTGAACTAGGCTTTCAAGGCCGCATCGATCGCTGCAACAAGATCGGGGGCATCCGGTTCGGTTCGCGAGCCGAATGTCCCCGCGATCGTTCCGTCCTTGTTGAACAGGTATTTGTGGAAATTCCACTTCGGCGCGGCATCCTCGCCGAGTTCGGCTGTGATCCATTTGTAGAGCGGATGCGCTTTGCCGCCGATCACGTGCTCTTTGGCGGTCATCGGAAAATCGACTGCGAACCGCGTCTCGCAGAACGCCTTGATCTCGTTTTCCGTGCCGGGCTCCTGCCCACCGAAATCGTTGGCGGGAACGCCGAGAATTACCAACCCCTTGTCGCGTTTCTCGCGCCAGAGTTTTTCGAGCCCTTCATATTGCGGCGTAAGCCCGCACTGGCTCGCGACGTTCACGACCAGAACGGTATTGCCCTTGAATTTCGTCATCGGCAGCGGTTCGCCGTCGATGGAGCGAAAGGTGAAATCGTGCGCGGTCGTCATGGCTGGCCCTCGGAAACTGAGTCGATGATAGGCGCTGTGCTGGTATCGTAAAGAAATACTTAATGCCGGGCCCTTTTGCAGCGGACGCAAGGCCCGGCGTGGTTAAGAGATTGGAAACGAGCTTTCGGCGACAATCGACTGTTTCGATGTCGGACACATGCATGATCAAGTTTCTTGTCGCCATCATCACCATGTTTGCCGCAGGCGCCGTCGGCGGCACAATCGGGCTTTTTGCCGGGCTTCCGGTAGGGGTGCTGACAGGCAGCGTGATTCTGATCTTCGCTTTGCAGGTTCATGCCGGAATCACCGCGCGCAAGAGCTGCCGCTCCGCCATTCGCGAGATTTCCCGCCTCAAGCAGGCCAATGCGCTGGTCGAACAAACGCTTGCCGAAACGCAGACAAAGATGGACGACATGCGCCAGGCCATCGAGGCGAAGGCAAGCGCGCAGGGGCGAAAAATCGTCTCGGAACTTCAGGTGCTCGAAAGCCTGATGCGCGACTTTGCCGGAAAGATCTCCGCTAAGGCCAAAGACGAGGCCGTCGAAGCCGATCTTCTTGAGCGCCGTGCGCCGGAAAGCGCGCGCAGCTATCTAGACACGCTCGGCGAGCCGGAGTTGCTTGAGACCATCCGGGCTAGCCTCGAAGAGAATCGCGTCGATCTCTATCTGCAGCCGATCGTCAGTCTGCCGCAACGCAGGCTGCGTTTCTACGAAGCTCTGTCGCGGCTGCGCGCTGAGGACGGCTCGGTCATCATGCCGGCGCAGTACATCAAGGTCGCGGCCCCCGCGGGCCTGATGTCGGTGGTCGACAATCTGCTGCTGTTCCGCTGTGTGCAGATCGTGCGCCGACTAACGCAGAAGAGCCGCGATATAGGCGTGTTCTGCAACATCTCGGGCGACACGCTGACCGATACGGAATTCTTCCCGCAATTTCTGGAATATATGCAGCACAACCGCGATCTCGCGGGACAGATCGTATTCGAATTCGCACAGGATGCGGTGGTCAAGGCGGGCGCGAAAGGCGAGCAAAACCTCAGATATCTCGCCAATCTCGGATTCGCGCTGTCGATGGATCATGTCGAAAATCTCGCGGTTGATTTCGCGAATCTCAAGAGTCTCGGGTTCCGCCACCTCAAGCTCAACGCGCGCACCCTGCTGGGCGGAATGGGCCCTGCGCGTGCCGCCGTGGGGCCGGAGGACTTCAAGACGCTGCTCGCCCGCAACGGCCTCAATCTGATCGTCGAGCGCGTGGAAGACGAAAAGACGGTCGTGCAGCTTCTCGACTACGCCGTCGATTTCGCGCAGGGCTATCTGTTCGGCGAGCCACGGGCCGTTCGCGACGACACGATCAGGGCTGCGGACACGAATGAATCCACAGCGCCGGTCATTCCGTTTCGCAAGACCGCTTGATTCTATTCTCCCGCTAAGGGAGAAACCCGATTATGCTGCCGCCACAGATTCTTTCAGGACTTGCCGATGTTGCGGAAGAGTATGACGCGCTTATCTGCGACGTTTGGGGTGTTTTGCACAACGGACATGAGGCAAATGAGCAGGCTGTCTTTGCTCTAAAACAATTCCGGGAGGGCTACGGAAGGGTTGTGCTTCTCTCCAACGCGCCGCGGCCGAAGGCCGATCTGGAGGCGCAGTTCGAAAAATACGGTGTCCCCCCCCACTGCTATGACGAGATCGTGACCTCCGGAATCGCAACGCGTCTCGATCTTGAGGCACGCTCGAAAGACAAGCCGCTTCGTATATTTCATCTCGGGCCCGACCGCGACCGCGGCATCTTCGAAGGCTTGAACATTGAGATCGCAGACGTCGAAACAGCCGACATCGTGCTCAACAGCGGACTGTTCAACGACGATGTCGAAACACCTGACGATTACAAAGTCCGGCTCGAGGTGATGAAGGATCGCGAGCTCCTTATGCTGTGCGCCAATCCCGACCATGTCGTGCAGCGAGGCGGCAAGCTGATCTGGTGCGCGGGTGCGCTGGCGGACGTCTACGAAAAGATGGGTGGCCCGGTGATCTATTACGGCAAGCCGAAACCGGAGATTTACGATCTGGTGCGCGCAAGCCTTCCGGGAGCAGAGCGTCTGCTCGCGATCGGCGACGGCATGCACACCGATATCAAAGGCGCAAACATCGTCGGCATCGACGCGCTGTTCATTGCCGACGGAATCCATGGTGAAGACGTTGCAGACATGTCGCCAGGGCATCTGGCGAAATTGTTTGCCCAGGCGGGGGTACAGGCCCGCGCGGCGATGCGCGCGCTTGTGTGGTAGCGCCGCTTCGCCGATAAGGCGCCGGGCAATCAAGGACCGCAAATGACGTATTATATCGACGACATCAAACCCGGCATGTCGGAGAGTTTCACCAAGACGATCTCCGAACGCGATATTCAACTCTTCGGTGAAGTCAGCGGCGATACCAACCCTGTCCATTTCGACGAGGAATTCGCCAAGACCACCATGTTCAAAGGCCGCATCGCGCACGGCATGCTGTCGGCGAGCTACATTTCCACCGTGCTCGGCATGCAGATGCCGGGACCGGGAACGATCTTCATGTCACTGACCACGCGCTTCAAGGCGCCGGTGCGCATCGGCGATACTGTTGTCACGACCTGCACGATTCGCGAAGTGAACGAAGAGAAGCGCCGTGTCGTGTTCGATTGTGTCTGCAAAGTCGGCGATACGACGGTCGTGGAAGGCGAGGCGATGGTCATGGCGCCTTCGCGTCCCAAGGGCTGAATGCGAATCTTCCGCCACTACGAGCATGTGCCCGGCGCATTTCAGGGTGCCGTGGTGGCGGTCGGCAATTTCGACGGCGTGCATCTGGGCCATCGCGCGCTGATCGAGGAGGCTGAGCATCTGGCGCGCGAGCGGGGTGCGCCGCTGGCTGTGCTAGCCTTCGAACCGCATCCGCAGGAATTCTTTCGTCCGTCCACGGAGTCGTTTCGCCTGACGCCGTTCCGTGTGAAGGCGCGCCTGCTCGCGGAGCTCCACGTCGATGTGATGTTCGCGCTGCCCTTCGATGCGCATATGGCTTCGAAGTCCGCACAGGAGTTCGTGTTGGACGTGCTGGTGAAGGGACTGGCTGCGGGCTGCGTGGTCGTCGGCGAGGATTTCCAGTTCGGCAAAGGTCGAGCTGGGAACGCGGCGCTTCTCTCTTATATGGGTGATATGGAGGGTTTCGGCGTCGAGATCTTCAAACCTGTTGCCGCCGAAGGCAGCGAGAAAATCTCGTCCACGCAAATCCGCCACGCGTTACAGCAGGGCAGGCCGGATGAAGCCGCGCGATTGCTTGGCCATTACTGGTCCGTGGAAGCGCGTGTCGAACATGGCGACAAGCGCGGCCGCACCATCGGCGTGCCGACCGCGAACATGCGTCTGACCGATTGCCTCAAACCTGCGTTCGGCGTGTACGCTGTGCGCGCGTCGGTCCTTGAAGACGACAAGGTCGTGTCGCGCCATCTTGGCGTTGCCAATTTCGGCATCCGCCCGATGTTCGAGACGCCGACGCCGCTGCTCGAAACCTGGCTGTTCGATTTTGCGGGCAACCTCTACGGCAAGCATCTCTCCGTGGATCTGGTCGCGTATCTGCGGCCGGAGATGAACCTCTTCGATCTCGACGCGCTGAAAGCGCAGATTTCCGCCGATGCCGAGGTGGCCCGGGCAGCGCTGGACCGGGCAGGGGTCCGCTGCTAGAACCCGGTTTCGCTGATTTGGCAGGCAGGCCGATGTTGAATTTCCTCAGGGATTCGCGAATTCGCCGCCCGGCTGCGCGCCGGGAGGGCTAGAGCCTTTCGCCGCGGAGACCGGGACGACCGTCCGCACCCCAACGAAATTCCAAGGCCCGAACCGATGACCAAACCTGAAACCGACTCCGGCGCGCGAGATTATCGCGCCACCTTGTTCCTCCCCGCGACCGACTTCCCGATGAAGGCCGGTCTGCCGCTGGCCGAGCCGCAATGGCTCGCGAAGTGGGAGAAGACCGATCTCTACGGCCGCATCCGCAAGAAGATGAAGGGCACGCCGCTCTTCGTCCTACACGACGGTCCGCCCTACGCGAACGGCGAAATCCATTCCGGCACCGGGTTGAACAAGGTGCTGAAGGATATCGTCGTGCGGTCGCGCGGCTTCCTCGGCTTCGATGCGCCGTACATCCCGGGCTGGGACTGTCACGGCCTTCCGATCGAATGGAAGATCGAGGAGAAGTATCGCAAGGAAGGAAAGTCGAAGGACGAAGTTCCGATCGACCAACTCCGCCGCGACTGCCGTGAATTCGCCGAAGGCTGGATCGACGTGCAGCGCAATCAATTCAAGCGGCTCGGTTGCATGGGGCAGTGGGACAAGCCCTACACGACGATGGACTATCGCGCCGAAGCGGTGATCGCGAGCGAGCTGCACAAATTCGTCGCCAACGATCTGCTTTATCGCGGCTTCCGTCCGGTGATGTGGTCGCCAGTCGAGAAGACCGCGCTCGCCGAAGCCGAAGTCGAGTATCACGAGAAACAATCGCCTACGATCTACGTGAAGTTTCCGGTTGTCAAAGGCGCGGATGTACTCAAGGGCGCGAGTATCGTCATATGGACGACGACCCCGTGGACGATCCCCGGCAACCGCGCCATCGCGTTCTCGCCAACGATGGACTACGGCCTTTATGAGGTGACGGAAGCAGCCGAAGGCGCGCTCGCGAAGGTTGGCGAGAAGATCGCACTGGCCGATACGCTTGCCGAAACAACAGCGAAGCACGCGAAGATCACGCTGAAGCGTATCGGCGCTGCCGATCCGAAGGGCGCGGTTGCAGCGCATCCGTTGCGCGGGCAGGGCTACGAGTTCGACGTCCCGCTTCTGCCTGGCGACCACGTCACGGCGGATACAGGTACGGGCTTTGTGCACACCGCACCCGGTCACGGCGAAGAAGATTTCGCGTTGATGACCAGTCTGAACCGCAACTACACGCGCGAAAATCCCGACGCGTTCGGCGTGGTGAAGGAAGATGGCTCGTTCGCCGCCAATGTTCCGCTGTTTGCGGGCAAGCGCATCCTCACGCCGGAAGGCAAGGATGGCGACGCGAACGGCGCCGTCATCAAGGCATTGATCGAAGGGGGGGGATTGCTCGCCAAAGGCACGCTGCGCCATTCTTATCCGCATTCGTGGCGCTCGAAGGCGCCGGTGATCTTCCGCGCGACGCCGCAGTGGTTCGCGGCGATGGACAAGGAAATACCTGGGGGCGGCACGCTGCGCACGCGCGCGATGAAAGCCATCGGCGACACGAAATGGTATCCGCCGTCGGGCGAGAACCGCATCGCGGGCATGGTGAAGGATCGTCCCGACTGGGTGCTGTCGCGTCAGCGCGCCTGGGGCGTGCCGCTCGCGATCTTCGTCGACAAAAAGACCGACAAGATTCTCAACGATCCCAAGGTCAACGAACGCATTACCGATGCTTTCAAGAAAGAAGGCGCGGATGCGTGGTTCAATTCGCCCGCGTCGCGATTCCTCGGCAACGACCACAGCGCCGACGACTATGAGCAGGTGAAGGACATCCTCGATGTCTGGTTTGATTCCGGCTCGACGCATGTGTTCACGGTCGAACACCCGCTCGAACCCGAATGGCCGCAGAAGAGCCACGCCGATCTCTATCTCGAAGGCTCGGACCAGCATCGCGGCTGGTTCCAATCGTCGCTGCTCGAAAGCTGCGCCACGCGCGGCCGTGCGCCTTACGATGAAGTGTTGACTGCTGGTTTCGTGCTCGATCGCGAAGGCGACAAGATGTCGAAGTCGGTCGGCAATGTGATCCTGCCGCAGACCA
>CAZCJI010000162.1:0-7158 GCA_964498625.1 uncultured Rhizobium sp. | reverse complement strand
CCGGCAATGCCCCGCCACCGACACCGACGACCTTCAGCTCTCCACCGTAGCCGAGAACTTTCAATCCCAGTGCCATGGTCGCATCATTTCCAACCATATCGATAACAAGCGCGGCGCCATCGCTCCCGATCAATGCACGAACGCGATCGTCGGCACCGAGCCCACCTACCACGGCCGCATGCGCGCCGAGCTTCCGCGCGTGCGAGAGCTTAGCTTCGTGCATGTCGATGGCGATGATCTTCGCTGGCGAAATCGAGCGCGCGATTTGAACCGCCAGATGTCCAAGACCGCCAATGCCAATGAGCACGACCGACGAACCCGGAGTGAGCTTGCCGAGTGCATCGTGGATCGCGTGATAGGTAGTTAGGCCTGCACACATCAAAGGCGCGGCGACGACAGGATCGAGGTTTCCGAGCGGCACGAGATGGCGCGCGTCATCGACAAGCAGGTATTCCGCCATGCCTCCATCGCGCCCCGCGCCTGGGCCTAAGGTCGGCACCGCACAGATATTCTCTTCGCCATGAGCGCAGCGCGCGCAATGCCCGCATCCCCAGGGGAAATAGACGGCGACGGCATCGCCCTCTTTCACGCCGGAAGTACCAGCACCCATAGCATCGACCCAGCCGGTCGTTTCATGGCCAAGCGTCAGAGGCAGCGGAAAGAACGGCGGATCCGCATGGATGACCAGCAGATCGCTGTGGCAGAGCCCCGCTCCTGCGACGCGAATGCGAACCTGTCCCGGGCCGGGCTCCGGAACAGGAATCGACACGATTTCCGGACGGGTGGCCGGCCGCGTCACTCTCACGGCACGCATGCTTCTGGTCATGCAGCGTTCCCGGCGAGATCAGGTGGAAAGATCGACATACATCGACTTCATTTGTGTGTAGGCGTCGATGGAATGAGCACCGAGTTCGCGCCCGATTCCGGATTGCTTGTAGCCGCCGAACGGCGAGATCGAATCCACATGCATGTAGGTATTGACCCACACCGTTCCGGCTTTCAGTGCGCGGCCAACGCGATGCGCGCGCGAGACATCGCGAGTCCACACCGCCGCGGCGAGGCCGTATTGCGTATCGTTGGCTTGCAGAACGGCATCGTCCTCATCCTTGAACGGGATTACGGCTGCGACGGGACCGAAGATTTCCTCCTGTGCAATACGCATTCCGTTCTTCACGTCGCCGAATACGGTCGGCTCGACGAAATAGCCTTTCTCACCCCAGCGCTTGCCGCCAGTCCTGAGCGCAGCACCGTCGCTGCGGCCGACTTCGAAATAACTGTTCACGCGATCGAACTGTTCACGTGAGACCAGAGGCCCCATCATGGTTTGCGCTTCGAGTGGATCCCCCACCGGAAATTGCGCGGCGCGCTTCGTGAGCTCCTCGGCAAACTTTTCGTAAATCCCGTGTTGAACGAACACGCGTGTGCCCGCGACGCAGACCTGGCCCGACAGGAAGCAGAACGCTCCCACCGACGCGTTCAGTGCTTTCTCAATATCGGCGTCGGCGAAAATCACATTCGGCGATTTGCCGCCAAGCTCAAGTGTGACGCGCTTCAGGTTTCCCGTCGATGCGCGCAGGATCGCCTTTCCGACTTCGGTCGATCCGGTAAAAGCCACCTTGTCGATGCCGAGGTGAGAGGCAATCGCCGCGCCCGCTGTTTCGCCGAAACCAGTGACGATGTTGACCACACCTGGCGGCAAACCGGCCTCAAGGATCAGTTCGCCGAGACGGATTGCCGTGATCGGTGTTTGTTCGGCCGGCTTGAGGACCGTCGTGTTGCCACAAGCCAGCGCCGGTGCGATCTTCCACGCAGCCATTGAGAGCGGCCCGTTCCACGGAATGATCTGGCCACAGACACCGACCGGCTCGCGTAGAGTGAAATTAAAGACGTTAGACGCGGACGGATTTGTCTCGCCATAAAGCTTTGTCGGCCACCCCGCATAGTAGCGAAAGATGCGCGCAACCTCGGCAACGGCGCCGCGCGTAAAGCTGATCGGCGTGCCATTGTTCAATGTTTCAAGATAAGCGAGTTCCTCGCTGTGACGTTCGACGAGATCGGCGATCTTCAGCAGATAAAGGCCACGCTGATGCGGATCGATGCCGGACCAATCCGAACTTTCGAATGCGCGCCTCGCGGCAACAACGGCGGCGTCAACATCTTCTTTTCCGCCTTCCGCCGCATGACCGATAGTTCCTTCCGTTGCGGGATTTATCGTGGCAAATGTTTTGCCTGACTTCGCCGGCAGCCACTCGCCGCCGATCAGGAGCTTCTTAGGCCCGCCCGCAAGAAAGCTCTGCGCGGCCTGGGCACCCGGAAGCAAGATTGCGTTCATTGCGCCCTCCCAGCCATCACGCGAATGGCCATTTCTTCATGCCGCCCTTCTGCCCTTCTTCCATCTTGAACTTGTCGAAGGTGCGTTGTGCGGCGATACGGCTTTTGTCGGCCAACTCCTGCGAATTGGCTTTGATCTCGTCATAAGACGCGTCGCGGTTGCGGTTCGACTTCTGGAAATGCGGTACTACAAACCGCGCATAGAGTTCGTAGGAACGCTTGGTCTGTTCCACATCGGCCCAGTCATGTGCCTGATGCAGGAAGCACCCGAAATCGCCTTGCTTGGCCTGAAGCGTCTCCAAAACACGAATCGCATCGTCAGGAGTGCCGATGACAATGTGGCCGGAATCCAGCATGACATCGACGGGATCACGCCCGCTGAAATCGCCGAACCGTCCCGGCGTCAGTGCGCGCGCGTATTCAATGTATTTATCTAGACCGAACCGAACGTTTTGGCGCGCCTGCTCGCGCGTTTCGGCGATATGCATCGGACCCATCAGACGAAGGTTCTGGCGATCCATCGTGTTGCCGAACTCCTTCGCGGTGTCGCAGGCGATCTTCCAGTTCACGTCCAGAACATTAAAGCCGCCGCTGGCGTCCGTCGCGGCAACACAAAGCATCGCGAGATTGTATTTGCCGGCAAGCTTGCCGCCGGACGGCGTCGCCGCACTTGCGACAGCGATTTGCGGCCGCGGCTGCGTATAGGGCAGAAGATGCACGCGCGCGTTCACAAGATTGTACCACTCTGTCTTCTCGGTAACCGTCTGCCCGTCGAGCAAACGCAAGATGACATCGAGCGCCTGCGCCATGCGTTCGCGCGTCGTGTTGGGATCGATGCCGAACATCAGCGCGTCGGTGACAAGAAGGCCAGGCCCAAATCCAAACATCACGCGCCCGCGCGACTGATGGTCGAGCTGGATCACGCGGTTCGCGACTGTAAGAGGATTGTGATAGGGCAGCGAAATCACGCCGGTTCCGAACCGAATGTTGTGTGTGCGCCCGATGGCCGTGGCGATGAACAGTTCGGGCGATGCGATAGTTTCGAAGCCCGCAGAATGGTGTTCGCCGATCCAAACTTCGTCGAAGCCGAGGCGGTCGAGCCACTCCATCAATTCCAGATCACGATGAATCAGAAGGTTGGGGTTTTCGTTCACTGGATGCAACGGCGCCAGAAATACCCCATGCCGAAGCGTGACCGATGACATCCAAATTCCTCCCGCCCTTTTGTTATTTCCCGCCGGGCCGGCAGGGCTCGAAGCAGTTGATGACGCTTCCAGCGAGCCGACAATACGCCAGATTTTCGGCCTGTTGAGGGAGGACCTTCGGGAGAACTATCACTCTGCCTCAACTCATTTTTTTTGATGCGACAATGATCAAGCCTCATTTGCGGAAGTCAGACAGTAGGCGAATAGCTGCTACCGCGGCGCGAAGTCTGAACCTCTGGCGTGTTGCAGGCGAACAACGCTTTCCAATCAATCGTCACCCCCGTTCGACAATCTTAACGCCCGTGCATATACGCCGCTCCGGAATTGGCAGGTTTTCCCGCGCGTTACGGCTGCTGCAACGTGTGCAATCGCAAACATGATGCGTCGTCATGGGACTATCAGGAAAAGTGGCTTGTGACACCGATGGTGGGACACCCAAATAAAATCAACGTGCTTTGGCTTTGCTGAATGCAAAGCGGGAGTAGCGGTAAAAGACCTTAAGGGTCGTTGAGGAGGAACGCGGGAGTGTGCCGCCAGGACAGGCCTGTAGCCACGCGGCACAGTCCGACCGATTCCTGGCAGCAGACAGCCCAATCGAATTTGCCGCTGGCCGTAAATAGCCGGTCGCATTCGCTGCCACAGGGGGACTAACACATGCGCAAACATCAGGTCGTGCCAAAATCGCGGTCGCTTGCAATCCGGTCATTCCAACTCGGGCTGCTAACCTCAGTACTAATGCCACTCTCGGCCTTTGCCCAAACCGAAATCGAAACAGTCACCGTGACCGCGCAGAGGCGTGAGGAGCTGGCCCAAAAGGTTCCTATTTCGATGAACGTTTTGACGCCGGACAAAATCGCCACATCCGGCATCGAGAATTCGCTGGATCTGCCCCAACTTGCGTCGAGCTTGGTCACCATCAACGGCGCAAACGCCAGCTCCTTCCAGACACCTTTCATTCGCGGTGTTGGCTCAAGTTCAACATCGTTAGGAATAGACGCCTCGGTCGCAACTTATGTCGATGGTGTTTATCAACCCTTCAAGTCCTCGAATATTCTTGACCTTGACGACATCGAACGCGTCGAAATTCTGAAAGGCCCGCAGGGGACCCTTTTTGGCCGTAACGCGACTGGCGGCGCCATCAACATCACAACCAAGCAGCCGACAGACGCGTTCGCGGCGAATGCAGAGTTTTCATACGGCCGTTACGACGAGACCATAGAAAGAGGTTACATCAATGGCCAGATCGCCAACGATCTCGACGCAAATGTCGGCGTCGTCGCGCGCCAAGGCGGAGACTTCCTCTACAACGCCTTCAATGGTGATCATTTTGGCGGCAATGATAGCATAACCGTCAACGGCAAGGTGCGCTGGACTCCGACGCAGCAATTGGAAGTGACAGCAGGGCTCATTTTCAACAGTCGCGATCAGAGCACGGAAACGGGCGACGTCACGATGGTTCCTGGCTCAGTCCCGGTGGGCGAGCTGTTGGGTGGAACGGCATCGTTCAAAGACTACGTTGGCGACCTGAATTTCACGCCAAAATCCACAGACGACACACTGCAGGGGTCGTTGCACGTCAAGTATTCGTTCGGCGGCGCTGACCTCGTGTCGATTTCATCCTATCAGTTTTCGCGGTCACATGAATTGCTCGACTATGACGGAACGTCCGCGAATGTCTTTTCTTTCAACGACTTTGACCGCGGCGAAACTGTTACGCAGGAACTCCAACTTCTGTCCAATGGCGATGGCCCATTCCAATGGATTTTGGGAGGATATTTCTTGTCCGACCAACAGGGGTACGTGCCGCTGGGACTGCTGTTCGTTGCCCCCGACCCCGTCAATGTGAACATGACCAATCACACAACAGGCGCAGCCGTTTTCGGGCAGGGAACGTATGACTTTGGCGAAGGCACGCATGCCACTGTGGGTTTGAGATACAGCGAGGAACGGCATGTTCTGACCGGCGACGAAACGACAGATGGCATCGTGATTGCCGGTCCCGTCGATATCGGAAAGACATTCTCGAAACCGACCTGGCGACTGGCTGTCGATCACGCGTTCAACGACAATCTGATGGGTTATGTGAGTTACAATCGCGGCTTCAAGAGCGGCAACTTTGCGACTTCGGACGTCGATCCAAATCAAAAGCCCGTCGATGCAGAAGTGCTCGATGCCTATGAAGCCGGCTTCAAAAGCATGTGGGACGATCGGCGCGTGATGCTCAATACGTCCGCCTACTACTATCGTTATACCAATATTCAGGTACAGATTATCGATCCGGTCCATTGCGGCGGATCAGCATGCCTGCAGGCGGCTGGTGCCGCGTACATGTACGGTCTGGACACGGAGCTCACTGTCATTCCGACCGACGGTCTGCAACTCCATGGCGGCTTGGGCTTGGAGAAGTCCCAATATACGAGCTACCTGAATGCATCTGGCTTTACGCTCGTTCCCACTGCACCGCCATTGCCGCCGGGAGTGATGGGCGCAACGATAACGATCCCCAACGCTGCCGGACAACAAGTGCTGTTCGCGCCAGCCCTTACTATGAACTTGGGCGCGGATTACACTTGGGCCTTCCACGACACCTCGAACCTGCAGTTCTCGGCCAACTACGCGTTCAGCAGCAAATACAAAGAAGTTCTTGGGCTGGGTAACGAGATGAAGCCGTACGGCGTACTCAACGGCTCTGTCACCTGGAACGCGCCGAACGACAAATTCTTTGTCCGCTTGTGGGGTCGCAATTTGACGGACCAGCATGAAGTCGGAACGCTCCTGAGCACGCTGTACTACGAGAAACAGCTCCTCGAACCAGCAACCTACGGAATTTCGGGCGGCGTCAAGTTTTGATTTGAGTCAGCAGGAAAAAGCCCGGTGCAAGCACCGGGCTTTTTGTGTTCTAGGGGATACTTCGCCGCCAGTTGTCCTAGCGGTGCTTTTCGGACCTCGCTGTAAAATGCGGCGCGCCGAAGCCGCTCTTGCGCTCATTGAAGCATTTTTTTCGAAGCGTTCTGGCCGAGAAGCTCGCCCATCACCCGCTTCGATGAGGAAGCCGAAGCCGTATCCTAGCTCGATCCCCATTTGGCGGCACTGTATAGGGCTGTGACATCGCATTCGCGTCGAATCCAAATGTGTCGTAGGCATCCACGGCGCCATGGCCGCTGACACGGAAAATTGCGATCTTGCCCTTGAAGGAGCATCCCTTGGACGGCGCCGGTATGGGTTGTGCGCTTGCTTGAGCTGTCTCCGGACTTGGAGCTTTGTCGTCGGGGGCGGTCGGTGTTGGGACCGCTGCTATCGCCAATACGGCCACGAACCCGACCGATGCGCTCGCGATAACGAATTTCCAGAACCTATGCAGGCTCGACGACCTCTTTGGTCGTGTCATTGTTAACTCGCCCTCGATCACCCTGAACGCATACGGACACTTGTTCTCCAACACCGACGATCGGGCCGCGCAACTTATCGAAAAAACGTTCTCTTCGAGTACGGACTGAGAACTTTCAGGCACCTCTTCGGCGGCAATCCGGTGGCAAAAAACCGGGCTTGCCATTCCCCGGGGACCTAAGTAATTGATCCGGCTCCGCGGACAGGTGGTCGAGTGGTTGATGGCACCGCACTC
>CAZCJI010000161.1:0-7162 GCA_964498625.1 uncultured Rhizobium sp. | reverse complement strand
TCTCCTGCGCGAGACCGGCACGCCGCCCGAGCGCCTCAAATCCATTTCGCTTGCGATCACGGGTCATCAACCCATCGCGCGAGCCATTTCTACCGCCGGAGGAATTTCCTTCGACGCCGTCGATGCCACGCTGATGCTCAAGGCGTTGCCCGGCACCTATGCCATAGGCGAAATGCTAGACTGGGAAGCGCCGACGGGCGGTTATCTGCTGCAGGCCTGTTTCTCGACCGCGGTGTTCGCCGGTAGAGCCATTCTCAACAGGATGCCGCCTTGACCTATAGACCAAGTGGGTTCGATATCGCGCTGCATCTTGATTGCCGACGTCGATTTTCTCCATTTTTGCGTTTAGATAATCCTGTTCAATTTTTGGGGAGGTCACACCATGCACCGCAAAATCTTCCTTTCCGCACTGGCGATGGTTTTTGCAGCGGCCACGGATGTGCAAGCCCTGCAAGCAAACCACCGCAAAGACGTTGTTGTGACCGTCCTGCTGGACGCGCACACCGAGAAGGTTACATTCACCGGTGATCCGACAACGGGCCTCTTAGGGACCTTGCACGCACAGACGGATGGACCGCAGGTGAACCCTGTTCCAGGTATCGGCATGGTCGTAAAACACAACAAGCTGGGCAGCGCGGGCAAGGCGGTCATGTTCGGCGAAACGGTCACAAATGGCGATGGCTCACAGGGTGGATACAGCTACGTATTTGATTATCCTTTTGTGACCGGCGGTGCGTGGACTGCTTACGCCACGAAGGATGGAGTGACCGTCGGCGTCGCGGACTCCGGCACCTACACGGTTTCAAACTGACACGTCGTTCGAGATGGTAGTGGGTAGCGTGTCGTTTTCAGTGCAGCACATCCCGCGGATTGAGATTGATCGTCATCGCGGTTTCCGGTGGATAGTGCCCCA
This sequence comes from uncultured Rhizobium sp., assembly GCA_964498625.1. Taxonomy (GTDB): domain Bacteria; phylum Pseudomonadota; class Alphaproteobacteria; order Micropepsales; family Micropepsaceae; genus Rhizomicrobium. The sequence continues at coordinate 6,249 of CAZCJI010000161.1, read as the reverse complement.
CCGGCAGGTTGATCGGTGACGCGAGCAGGATCGCGTTGCGCGCGCTCATGGCGATCTGGCGGAACGCGGCGTCGGTCGCGTAGCGATGTTTGTCTATGATCTCCGCGCTGGCGATGGAACCATTTGATTTCATCACGACATGCAGCGCGACCACGATGCTGCGCGCCCCATTTGCGCCAAGGTCGAGATTCCAGCGCCGCAGAATCTGCGCGCGGATGTAATCCCGCAGGCTATACATCGCCTCGTCGCCGGGCGTGGCATCGCTACTGGTCGATGGCGCTTCGGTTTCACCCTGGCCTTTCAGAGCCTGGGTATCGGTTTCCGGAGCGCGCAGCTTGGAAAGTGAATTCAGGCGGTTGAGAAAATCGTCATGCATCACGGGCTTGGGGTTTGGCAGCGCGCCGACATCCGGGCTATGCGCGGTTGGCGCGCGCCGCGCGAAAGCCTGCTGTTGCGGCACCGGCGATTTCTGCGGCGCAGGCGGTGACTCCGTCGTTTCACCCAGATGCACGATATCGATGAAGACGGTGTGCAACGGCTCGCGCTCGGGCCGTACGACGGTGCCGAACCCCAAAAGGATCAGCATCAGCGCGAGCCCATGCGCCAGCCCCGATGTCACGACGCCGGGCCCGTTCTCCAGCGCGAATTTGCGGCGAGGATCTTCTGGCGGCGGCCCGACGGCGAGACGCTCCAGCGTGTCGATGCTCACGGCATGTCCCGCGCGACGCGAAACCCCGCCAGGCTCGAATAATCGTATTCGCTGTCTTTTGTATCGGCGCCCGCGCCGCTGCGTGCGGCGGAGCGAATGAAGATCGGCAGATTGTTCCACGACCCACCGCGGATGACGTGGCGATCGCACGCGCCGCTCGTCCATGTGCTGCCGTTCGCGGGCGCGCTGACATAACTTGGATGCCAGCAATCCGCCGTCCACTGCCACGCATTGCCGAGCATGCCATAGAGTCCGAACGGATTGGATTTGAAACTGTCGACATCGGAGAGCGTGTTGAAATCATATTCGCTGCCGCAGCCGTTGCAGTTCGCGTTGTTCGTGCCGAGTTCTTCGCCCCACCAGCGCGAGGTGGTCGCGCCGCCCCGCGCGGCATATTCCCACTCGGCTTCAGTCGGCAGGCGATACGGCCCGGGTTTGGACGCGAGTTGAGGCCGCTCGCTCTTCGCCAGTTTGTTCAGCCATGCGATGTAGGCGTTCGCGTCATGCCAGTCGAGACACACGGCCGGCCAGCGCGGCGGTTCGGTGTCGGATGGGGAGGGCGGAAATGCCTTGCCCCCGCCGGGCGAGCGCCATTGCATGTTCAGGCGGGGATTGCAGGCTTTGGGCTGGTAGCCCGTCGCGCCCAGGAATTTCAGAAACTCGTCGCTGGTCACGTCGTATTTGCCAAGCGCGAAGGCTTTTATGCTCACATGATGCTGCGGCCCTTCGCTGTCGAAGCGGCCGGGCTCGCTTGCAGGGCTCCCCATGACGAAGCCGCCGGCCGGAATCGCCACCATCTGCGGGCAATCGGGACATTCCTTGAATTCGCGATCGGCGTGATCGGTCGCAAACGCGCGCGGGAGCGCGGCCAGCGTGAAGACCAGGACCAGAAGAGAAAAGAACAAACGCGCCATCGGCCCAGAGTAGGACCGGACGCCGCGCCGCGCTAGCATCGCGCATGGTTGATATCAGGCCGTATCGCGCCGACGATCTCGATAAACTTTACGACATCTGTTTGCGGACGAGCGATTCCGGTACCGATGGCACACATCTCTATCGCGACCCGAAACTGGTGGGCCATGTCTATGCCGGTGCTTATGGCGCGATCTCGCCGGAGACCGCGTTAATGGCGGAGGATGAACAGGGCGCCAGCGGTTATATTATCGGTCCCGTCGATACCTACGCATTCGAGAAGCGCTGCAAAGCGGAATGGTGGCCGCGGCTGCGAGAACGCTACCCCGATCCCCCGGATGATCCGAGGGCTTGGTCATGGGACGAGCGGATGGCGCATCACATCCATCATCCCGACCACACACCGCGCAGGATCAATACGCTCTATCCCGCGCATCTGCACATCGATCTCTTGCCGCGGCTTCAGGGACGCGGCCTTGGCAGGCGCATGATCGATCTATGGCTCGCGAAAGTCGGCGCAATGGGCGCGCACGGCGCCTGCCTCGGCACAGGTGAGGCCAATCCGCGCGCCGTGCGTTTCTACCGCGCCTACGGCTTTCACGAAGTCCAACGTTTTGGCGACGCTGGAGAGGAAATCCTCTTCGGCATCGCGATTTCGCGATGATCAGGCGTGTCCCGAACCGTTGGTCGTCTTGGACTTTGAGTCCTTGCCGAAATCAGGCTTCAGGTGGCCATCGATGAAGGCGCCGGATTCGATCTTCACATCCTGATGCACGACGTCGCCGGTCATGCGGGCGGTGCTGGAGAACACGATCCTCTTCGCCTCGATCTTGCCCTCGACGGTGCCGGCAAGCTCGACCGTCTCGCCATAGACATTCCCTTTGACCTTGGCGCTGTTGCCGACAATCACGGAAACGGCGCGCACGTCGCCATTCACTTCTCCGTCGATGCGGATGTCCTCGGTGCTTTCGAGCTGGCCGGTGATCTTCAGCGCTCTGCTGACGATCGATGCGCCGCCTGGTGTGGAGGGCGCGCTGCTCGTCATCGGCTGCACGACAGCCTGCGGCTTCTTCACTTCGGGCGGCGCGATGTATGTGGTCGTGCCCGGCTGCGGCACGGTGGTCGGAGGAATCTCGTTCGGCTTGCCGTCGGTACGGTTGAACACGCTCATGCTCTTGTCTCCGGAAGTTGGTCTAAGGTTTCGAAGTAACTCGGTGGCCGCCATGGCATGCGCGCGTCGATGCGTGCGCCTTGTTCGACCGTGACGCTGTTGTGGAAGACGCGGCCGGTAACGGTGGCCGATTTCGCGAAGGTGACATTGACGGCGAAGATGCGGCCGTTGAGGCGGCCATCGACATGGACATCGCGGGCAACGATGTCGCCTTCGACATAGCCGTCTCCGGCGATGATCAGGATGCCGGCATTGATCCTGCCGGTGACGCTGCCCTGGATGTGGAGTTCGCCATCGGTCTCAAGTTCGCCCTGAACGTGCAGAGCCTTGCCGACGTGCGAAACCGGCAGAACGTCACCGTTCTGCGGCTTCGTAAACACGGCTTTGGGCGACGCAGCAGACATGAGGCCGGGCTTCGACTCCATATGCGTTACAGCCCCCACCGCCGCTCCCGCAATCTAAGCGCAGTTCACATGGTCTCTGCAAGCGAATGATTTTGCTGGCAGAATTGCTCAGGAATATTAAGATTGCGTGTCGTAGCCGTGCGGGCGCGGGAGGCTCCCCCCACGCACCCGATAAGCGCCGGTCTCACAATTTGGAGCCGCCATCGACACGCAGGGTGTCGCCGGTGATCCAACGCGATGCGTCGGAAGCCAAAAAGGCTACGACCGGACCCACATCGTCGGCTTCGCCGATGCGTTGCAGCGCCTGCATGCCGAGCGTGAAGGCGCGTCCGCCGTCGGTGCGCGCGAAGCTCGACATGTCAGTGTTGATCACACCAGGCGCGATCGCATTCACGCGAATGCCCTTTCCACCCAGCGCTGCCGCGAAATGCTTCACCAGCGTATCGATGGCGCCCTTGGTCGCGGCGTAGGCGGCGAGCGTGCCGACCGATGCGTGCGCGGCCAGCGATGACAGCAAAATCACGCTGCTGCCATCCCCAAGGATGGGAAGCAACTGCTGCACCAGGAAAAACGGCGCGCGGACATTGACCGCGAAGAGGCGGTCGAAATCTTCAACGGTCGTGTCTTCGATGGTTTTGCTGTTCGCGATACCGGCATTGGCGACCAGAATGTCGAGCCGTCCGCCGACGATGTCGCGCACCTGTTTCGCCAGCCTGTGGGCGCCATCGGGTGCAGAGAGGTCGGCCTGCACCGCGTCGGCGCGCGCGCCGAGCTTGCGGATCTCCGCGACAACGGCATCGGCTTCCTTGGCGCCGTTGCCGTAATGCACCAGCACCTGCGCGCCGGCTTTTGCCAGTTCGAGAGCGGCCGCACGGCCCATGCCGCGGGAGGCACCCGTCACCAAGGCGGTCTTTCCAGAGAGAGTGTTCATGAGAGGCTCCAGTCTTTTGTATCTGTGAGGCCAGCGGATGCCGGTCTTTGCAAGTTCAGACGTAGGGCGTGCTGGCGCGCTGGAAAAAGACTTTGTAGGATGCCAATCATACCTGCAAGGTATGGAGATAGTATATGGAATTGCGGCATTTAAGGTTTTTTGTGGCCGTGGCAGAGGAAAAAAGTCTGACGACGGCGGCGGAAAAGCGCCTGCATACAGCCCAGCCTTCGCTTAGCCGCCAGATGCGAGACCTGGAATTCGAGGTCGGCGCGCAGCTGATGACGCGCAGCGTGAAGGGGATCGAACTCACCCCCGCTGGGCGGGCGTTCCTCGATCATGCGCGGCTGGCTTTGGCACAGGTTGAAGCCGCAGGCGTCGCGGCCAGGCGCGCCGCGCAGCCAGCGAAAGCCTCTTTCGCGCTTGGTTTCCTGACCGGGCAGGAGATGGACTGGATGCCGGAAGCAATGCGCATCCTGCGCGACGAGCTTCCCAGTACCGACGTCACGGTCAGCAGCAATTATTCCCCCGATCTCGCCGATGCCCTGATGCGCGGCCGGATCGACCTGGCCTTCATGCGCCGCGAGCAGGGCGTGGATCTGGAATACCGGCTGGTGACGCGCGAGCCGTTAGTCGTCGTCCTGCCGAGCGACCACCGGCTGACGTCGCAACAGAACATCGCGGTGGGCGATCTCGCAGGCGAATCCTTCATCGGCATGTCGGACACGGCGCCGACGCTGCAGGTCGTGATCGACGACTATCTCCGGCGCTCCGGCGTTGCGCTCACGACGACGCACAGGATCGACAATCTGGGCATGGCAATGTCGCTCGTCGCATCGACCCGCGGTGTGACTCTGCTTCCGGCCTATACGAAGAATTTCCTTCCCTGGTCCGTCGTCAGCCGTCCGCTGGCCGGCGAAGGCGCGTTCATCGACCTTGTGGCCGGCTACAGCAAGGCCAACGGCTCCGCTGTGCTGAAGCTGTTCCTGTCGCGGCTCGACGACCTTGTTGCGAGCGTGGCGCAGAAGCACAGTGTATGATCGTCTGCGCTATGCGAGTGCGTTCTTCTTCGCGATCTCCCCCAGCCAATACGCGCTTGGTTTCGGCGTGCGTTTCTGCGTAGTGCGGTCCACGTCCACAAGGCCGAATCTGGGGCGATAGCCTTCGAGCCATTCGTAGTTGTCGAGCATTGACCAGTGGATGTAGCCCCGGACATCGATGCCGTCCTTCAGCGCGCGCAACACGCCTTCGAGGGCGCGACGGGTGTATTCGATGCGGCGCGTGTCGTCCTCGGTGCCGATGCCATTTTCGGTGACAATCACCGGGCAGCCGCTGACACGTGCCGCCTGACGGATCGTGGCTTCGAGCGACTCCGGATAGAACTCGTATCCCATCTGCGTCTTCTCCGCGCCTTCGGGTGGCCGCAGCACGCCGTCCTTGCCGAAGCGCACGCGCGTGTAAGTTTGGACGCCGACGAAATCGTCGCCTTTGATCGACTCCAGGAATTGACCGTTGATCGCGTGGTTGGCCGTCTCGTGAAGTTGCTCGCCGCCGTCTTCCACCTGGAAATCGTTGAGTGCGAGCGTGATGCCGACCGGCCCGTTCACCAGCGGCTTGAGAATCTCATAGCTCTTGCGATGCGCGGCGATCAGGTTTGGGGTTGCAGTGCGACCGTCGCCGGAGAGATAGGGTGCGAACCGTCCCGCCTCGCCGCCGCAGAGGTGTGCAGCTTCTGCGAGCGCCTTCTCGCGCTTGCTGCCGCCGCCAGCCACTCCAACGGCACGGCGCATCATCGTCACCATGATCGGGATATTGGCTTCGTTGATGGTGCAGGCGTACGGGATCAGATCGCCCAATGCTTTACCCGCACGCTCGCAATAGCGCGCAAAGCGATCGACGGATTTCGCATCTTCCCATCCGCCGTCGCGCGTGAACCACAGCGGCGCGGTGAAATGGTGGAACGTCACCATCGGCACGATGCCTTCGGCGAGGCAGCACGCGATCATGCGGCGGTAATGATCGAGCGCGGCGGTAGAGAAGAATCCTTCCTCCGGCTCGATGCGCGCCCATTCGATGGAGAAGCGATAGACGCCGAAGCCGAGCTGTTTCAGCATCGCGATGTCGC
>CAZCJI010000160.1:0-7201 GCA_964498625.1 uncultured Rhizobium sp. | reverse complement strand
GGCCATCGCGATCGATCGCACCGTGCTCCATTGCAGTCCGGAACCGTTGGCCGCCATCGTGCCCGCGACACCGCTCGATAAGATGTGCGTGGTCGATACCGGCAGGCCGTAGACCTGCGCCGCACCGATGGTCAGTGCCGCCACCATTTCCGCCGACGCGCCTTGCGCATAGGTGAGATGGGTCTTGCCGATGCGTTCACCGACGGTGACAACGATGCGCCTCCAGCCGATCATCGTGCCGAGACCTAGCGCGATTGCCACGCAGACTTTCACCCAGAGAGGGATGAAGCGCGTGCCGGTCTGAAGACCATCGCTATAGGCCTTCAGCGTTTTGGTCTCATCGGAAGAGAACTTCGCTCCCTGCTTCGGCAACAGACGAACGGCTTCGCCGGTCAAATACATGTCGTTGCGAAGGTTGGGGGTTGCCGCGGCCGGTACCTTTGAGAGCGCACCATAGTTCTTCACATTCGTCGCGATATCGTCGGACAACGTTGCAAGCCCCGCGAAGATAGTCGGCTGGTTGAGCTTTTTGTCGCGCAGGGCGTCGCCCACGACATGACGCGCAGCGTCTGGGTTCATCGCAGACTGTCCGCCGGCATGCACGGCGAACACCTTCTGTGCCGCGACCGTCGACTGGACGAACGCCGGTGTGGCGGTCTCCGGCATCGTGCGATTGAGCGCATAGGCTGTGGGTGCCGCGCCGATCAGGATGAGCATGATGAGGCCCATGCCCTTCTGACCGTCATTGCCGCCGTGCGCGAACGACACGCCGGTGCAGGTGAAGACCAGGATCGCGCGGATCCACCACGGTGGCGGCGCATCGGTCTTGGGCTCCTGATAAAGCGCCGGCGCGCGGACGAGAAATTTCATGACCAGCAACAGCAGTGCGGAGAACACGAAACCCATCAGTGGGCTGAACAGGAGTGCCTCGCCGACGTTCAGTGCCTGGTTCCAGTCCACGCCCGAAGTCGCCTGACCGGTAGGCGCCATCAACTGGTTCGCAAGACCGACGCCCATGATCGAGCCGATGAGCGCATGGCTGGAGCTATTCGGAATGCCGAGCGCCCATGTGCCGAGATTCCACACCACGGCGGCGATCAGCAGCGCGAAGATCATCGCATAGCCTGCGCTGCTGCCCACCTGCAGGATCAGTTCCACCGGAAGCAACGTGATGATGCCGAATGCCACTGCGCCCGTAGATGTCAGAACGCCGAGGAAGTTGAATACGCCCGACCAGATCACCGCGAAGACCGGCGGCATCGAATGGGTGTAGATGACGGTCGCGACCGCGTTGGCCGTATCATGGAAGCCGTTGACGAATTCGAAGCCCAGCGCGATCAGGAGTGCGACGCCCAGGAGCGCGAACACGCCAAGCGCCAAAGTCTCGTGCGCGTTCTGGATGTCGTCGACGAGGCCATGTACACCATAGCCGATACCCGCAGCCAGAAGCGCGAAGAAGACGATGGCGGTCAGCGGGCCTGTCTTCTGATCAAGTTTCGGCCCACCCCTACCCGAATAGGCGTGCGTCGATACTGCAACGTCAGTCATGGATGCCCCACATGAAAACCCGCGTGAGATTTAGCGAGCCAGCGGCGACAGATTTGTGACTAACGGGCGGTAACGATTGCCGCAGTGGCGGCCGGTTCCGCAGTTTTCCTGCGAAAGGGCTGGATAAGCTGATCCACATAGCCTTGCGGCATGAAATCATCGATGCCGTAAGACTGCGGAATCCGGTTGCGCGGGAGGAAGACGGTGCCGAACGCAACATCCCAGAACGAAATGATGGATGCAAAATTTCGATCGCGCGCGTCGTGCTCGTTGCTGTGATGCCAGTGGTGGAATTCTGGTGAGCCGAGAAACCACCGCAGCGGTCCGATCTGCAGGCGCGTGTTCACGTGGACCACGACAGACATATAAGAGTAGATGACGAGATAGGCGACGATCGCGGCGGTCGAAAATCCAAGGATGGAAACCGAACCGAGCGCGGCGGCGCTCAGGATCACATCGTCTATCGGATGCGCGTGATAAGCTGCTGCCCAATCGAGTTCTTCCACAGCGTGATGGATGGAATGAAAACGCCAGAGGAGCGGGTTGGTGTGAAGCGCGCGATGCGCCCAGTAGAGACAGAAATCGCCGATCAGCGTCGCCGCGATGATCTGGAGCCACAGTGGCTGAGCCTGAATAAAAGCAGGCACCGCGTGCGGGATAAAAGCAGCGGCTGCGAAAACCAGGCCCGCGACGGTCAGCGCCAGACCAATACGCACGAAGAGGCCGTTGACGAGCAGGTAAGCGATATCTGTCGTCCAGCCCTTGCGCAGGATGCCGCGCCGGTGCATCGGCAAGAGTTGTTCGATCGGGATGCTGATCACCGCGAACAACGCGAGTGCTTTCAGATCGACGAGATCGAGCAGTGTGCGCAAGGAGCGTACCTGTTTACACAGCCTTGCGGTTATAGCGGCGAGATTAAGACCGAGTAAAAGTGCCTCTCTAGGACGGGTTCTTCAGGCTGCGCAGAACCGCCGGGATCATCTCCGGCAGATCCTCGGCAATCAGGCCTGGCCCGAACTGGAACCCCGCCTCACCGTGAAGCCAGGCCGCAGCCGATGCCGATTTGCGAGTGTCGAGCCCCTGCGCCATCAGGCCCCCAATAAACCCAGCGAGCACGTCACCGGAGCCTGCGGTCGCGAGCGTGGGCGGCGCGTGGTTGTTGACAGTGGCAAGACCGTCGGAGGAAGCGATGACCGTGTCCGGCCCTTTGAGCAGGACCGTGCACTTCGCCATCGCCGCCGCAGCGCGCGCGGCCTCAACCCTGTTCTGAGATTTCGCCAGTATACCTTTGAAGAGCCTCTCAAATTCGCCTTCGTGTGGTGTCAGCACGCAGGGCTGGCGTAGCAGATTGAACAGCACAGCCGGATCATCCTTGAAGGAGGTCAGGGCATCGGCGTCGAGAACCACTGCCGCCTTCGTCGCCAACACTGCCGCTACGAGTTCTTGCGTCGGACGGCCGACGCCGCATCCTGGTCCGATCACCACGGCGTTGAGACGGCTATCCGAGAGCAGGTTGCTCAATCCCGCCGCACCGGAGAACGGCTTGACCATGATGGCGGTCAGCGACGCGGCGTTGATGGAGACGGCATCGGGCGGGCTCGCGACGCTGACCAGCCCCGCACCGATCCGCAGCGCGCCCCGCGCTGCCAGTCGCGCCGCACCGGTCGCATGCGCCGGACCACTGACGACGACGCAATGACCGCGATTGTATTTCTGCCCGTCTGCTTTCGGCCAGGGATAGTCCCAGCAGTCAGGACCATTCTCAAACAGCTTGGATTCGATTTCGCCGAGTGCAGTTTCGGGAATGCCGATATCGGCAACGACAACTTCACCGCATAGCGAGCTTCCCGGCATCAGCACATGCGCCGGCTTCTTGCGGAAGAACGTGACGGTGAGATTGGCTCTGACGCAAACATCGCCAAGCGGTTTGCCCGTATCGCCGTGCAATCCGCTCGGGACATCGATCGCGACAACACGCTGCGGATCGCAGGTTTCCGCGAACTCACGCGCCTGGTGTTCGAGCGGGCGCGACAGCCCTGCCCCAAACAACGCATCGACATAGAGCGCCGCGCGGCGTTCCGAGAGCAAGGAGAGAGTCTCGCCGCTCCATCGCTTCGCCATCTCGGCGCCATCGCCTTTCAGCGGCGCATTCAAACCAAGCGTTTCGATCCAGACGTCCCAGCCACGCTCTTTCAGAACGCGCGCGGCGACATAGCCATCGCCGCCATTGTTGCCTGGACCGCAGAGCACGGCGCTGGGACGCGGCGTCCAGCGCTTGCACATTTCGTCGGCCACCGCACGCCCGGCATTCTCCATCAATGTCAGCGATGGAACGCCATGCTTCGCAGCGTAGCGATCCGCCTCATACATTTGCGCCACGGTGAGAATTTCGTTCGGCATCTAGAGCTGCACGGCGAGAACGATCATCGACGTTACCAGCACACCGATGCCGCCAAGGAACGACCAATCAGCCAAGCGGTTCTGCCAGATAAGGGTCTGTTCGTTGCGGATGGCGAGATACGACGCGAGAATGCTCATCAACAGAAGAAAGGCGGCGAGCCACGCCAGCTCATCGGCATAGGAATTCGCATTGTTGTTGGTGAGCTTCAGACTGCCGACGATGACAAAGCAGATGGCGAGCAAGTTCGTCGCGGCGTTTAGGATATGCGGGTGCCGTTGCATTTGCTTCTCCACGCGAGCCTCCCGATAACGCGGCTAAAATCCCTTCGGCACCCTAGCATAGTGCGGATCGGCAGCTTCATAGGCCGCACTGGCGGCAAGCACGCCGGCATCGTCGAACATTCGGCCCACGATCTGCAGGCCCACGGGCAATCCATCGGACGAGAAGCCGCAATTGATGCTGGCGGCGGGTTGTTGCGTCAGATTGAACGGATAGGAGAAGGGCGTCCAATCCATCCAGGCACGATCGTTGTCACCCTGCGGCGCGAGCTTGCCGACCTCGAACGCGGTCGTCGCCACGGAAGGTGTGACGAGAAAATCGTAATTCTCCATAAACACGCGCAGCTTGGAGCCAAGCGTTCCGCGCGCGGCGTTGGCGTCCATGAACGCGCGCTTCGTCATCTTCACGCCCTCTTCCGCCATCTTGCGCAGGCCCGGATCGAGCAACGTCTTCACCTCTTCCGGTTGTTCGCCAAGCACATAGCCGGCGCCGGACCACCAGATCGTCTGAAAGATGCTACTAGGATTGCCAAGGGGTGGATCGGTCTGTTCGACAATCGCGCCCATCGCCTCAAAGCGCTTCACCGCAGCGGCGACCAGTGTCTTGACTTCGGGCAGTACCTTGCTCGCATAACCGAGGCGCGGGCTGAACGCGATGCGCTTACCCTTCATGCTTTCGGCCAGGCGCGTAGTGTGATCGGGCTCCTCGCCCGGCACGTTGAACCAGTCGCGTGCATCAGGCTTCGCGATGAAGTTCATCATCAACGCACTGTCGCGCACCGTCCGCGTCATGGGCCCCACATGCGCGACCGTACCGAACGGCGACAGCGGATAGGCAGGAACGCGGCCGAAACTCGGCTTCAATCCGTAGATACCAGAGAAGCTCGCCGGAATACGGATCGAGCCACCGCCATCGGTACCAAGAGACAACGGCGCCAACCGTGCCGCGACCGCCGCCGCCGAGCCCCCTGACGAACCGCCCGGCGTCTTGGTCCTGTCCCATGGATTGCGCGTGATGCCGGTGAGCGGCGAGTCCGTCGAACCTTTCCATCCGAACTCCGGCGTCGTGGTCTTGCCGATGAACACCGTGCCGGCTTCGCGCAGGCGCGCGACCGACGGCGCGTCCTCTTCCCAAGGGCCCTTGGGATCGACGGTCAGCGACCCGCGCCGCGTCGCCCAGCCCTTGGTGATCAGCAGATCCTTGATCGCGACCGGCACGCCATCGAGCGGCGACAACGGCTCGCCCGCCATCCAGCGTTCCTCCGACGCTTCCGCCATCTTGAGCGTCGTCGGCGGATCGACAAGACAGAAAGCGTTGATCTCACTGTCCAGCGCCTCGATGCGGCCAAGCAGTGCTTCGGCAACCTCGACCGGTGACAACTCCTTCGACGAAAATGCGGCCGCCAATTCGGCAGCCGTCATTTCGTGGGGTTCAGACGACATTCTCGGTTGCTCCCGGGTTCGAATTATTGAGACCGCGCGACGCGGTCTATGCGGTCGAAGGAGGTCTTGGCGATGGGACCGAGCCCGTCGATCACGCCTTTCAGCTCGGCTGCTCTTTCGAGAATGAATTCAAAGCCGGCTTCGCGCCGCGTCTCGCCGGTGGCGATGAACTGCTCAAGTTCGGCGCGTTCTTCAGGATCGCGCTCGGCTTTGAATTTTTCGCGCAGCGTCTTCAGTTCCTCCGTTCCGTCGATGATACCATCGATGGGCATGGATATGCGGATCAGCAACGTCTGCAACCGCGCGCGCAGATCGCTGTTGCGGATACTGAACACCTGCTCGCGGTTACGGTCATAGACGTTCAGCTCATTGCGCGCCGAGATCAGCATGCGCATCGTGATGGGTCCATAAGGATCGCCGATCTTCTTGGTCTCTTCCGCAAAGCGCAGGATGATCGCAAGCGACGACAATATCTCACCGAAGAACAGCGCGGCGTTCTGTTCCTTTTCGCGCTTGTCGAGATAACGCTCCATCGCGGTTGCGACGAAGCCGCCGATTGTTGCGAGGATTGCACCCAGAACGACCGCAAACAGCGTGTTCTGGTCCGTCAGGAACCCGAATGTATCCCCTGCCATCATGAATCGCCCATTGCTGTTGACATATTCTTAGGCGGCGGCGATATACGGTGCAATTCTCCGCGGTCGCACAATGCGTCTTCTGGCGCCGACATCGCGGATTTATCGAAAACCCTACCGTTCCCTCCAGATGTGCGTGGAAGACGGCAACATGCCGTTCAACGTGCGCATTCCGCGCGCGTCCGTGCATATTTAAGGACTTAAAGTGACTGTACCCGCGTTTTCCAACCTCGGGCTTTCCGAGGCTCTTCTTCGTGTTCTTGAAACCGAAAACTACACCCAACCAACCCCGATTCAGACCCAAACGATTCCGCTAATTCTGCAGGGCCGCGACGTGCTCGGCATTGCGCAAACCGGAACCGGCAAGACTGCCGCGTTCGGCCTGCCGCTGCTGCAGCGTCTCGCCGCAGACCGCAAGAAGCTCGAGCCGAAGGTCGCGCGCGTGCTCATCCTCGCGCCGACGCGCGAGCTCGCCGTGCAGATCGGCGACTCGCTCAAGACCTACGGCAAGCCCTACGGCTTCAAACAGGCTGTAATCCTCGGCGGCGTCAGCCAACACGCACAGATCCATGCGACCAAGGCCGGTGTCGATATTCTTGTCGCCACACCGGGCCGTCTGCTCGATCTTGTCAGCCAGAAACTTATCCGTCTCGACCAGGTGTCGATACTTGTCGTCGACGAAGCCGACCGTATGCTCGACATGGGCTTCATCCGCGACGTGCGCCGCATCGTGCAGGCGCTGCCGCGCCAGCGCCAATCGCTGCTGTTCTCCGCGACGATGCCGGAAGATGTCGTGCATCTCGCGCATGAGATGCTGCACCAGCCGGTGCGCGTCGACGTCGCGCCGCCGACCGTGACCGCCGACCGCATCGAGCAGCGTCTCTTCCACGTGAGTC
>CAZCJI010000159.1:0-7215 GCA_964498625.1 uncultured Rhizobium sp. | reverse complement strand
GCGAAGACTGGCGGGAGCGACGGGGCTCGAACCCGCGACCTACGGCGTGACAGGCCGTCACTCTAACCAACTGAGCTACGCCCCCGCGGGCGCTCGCGGGGTTAGCCGCGAAGGAGGGCCGATGTACGGCCCACCCCTTGGCCTGTCAAGGCGCGTGTGCGCGTCAGTTTCCACCGCCCGGACCGTCGCCACGATGGCCGCGATGCTGCTGTGGCTGATCCTGGTCCAGATCCTGATCGGACGGCTTTTTGTGGCCGCGATAGTTCTGAAGTTCCTTGGGCGTTAGCTGCCCATCGCCGTCGCGGTCGATATCGGCAAACAGAGAGCGCGCGGTACCCGCGAACTCGTTGAAATCGACGAAGCCATCCTGGTTCCAATCCACGATCGTGGAGGCCGTCGATTTGTCTTCATTCCAGCGCTGCGCGTTCACGGCTGCGACCTCGTCGGGATCGAGCTTGCCGTCATGGTTGGTATCGGCGGCGTCGAACTCTTTTCTAAGCCCCTCTTCCATTTCGGCACGGGTGATCGTGCCGTCATGATTGGCGTCGTATTTGGTGAGGAGATCGATCGTCGGATGGAAATCCGGATCGGTCTCTTGCGGTCCCCGGTCGCGACGATCCGCACACGCCGAAAGTGCGAGTGTCAAACCAAGAATGACCGGCAGGACCGTCTTCATCGTCCCACTCCGCCATCCTCACCCTGTCCAGTCAATGTGCGCGGCGTTAATATACCAAACCTGCCGGCACGAAGATTACGTCACGTTTCCGGCGCGGTATGGTGGCGACAACACAGGCGCTCGGAGAAAATCATGGGACTTCTGGATGGATTGATCGGCGGCATGGTCGGTGCCGAGATGGTGACGGTCGTCAACGGGCTGATTGAAAAACACGGCGGCGTTCAGGGCGTCGTCAACCAGCTCCGCACCAACGGTCTCGGTCCGACGGTCAATTCCTGGATCGCGGACGGACCGAACACGCCCGTATCGCCGTCCGACGTTCACAGCGCTTTCGGCGAGCAGACGATCAACGAACTCGCCGCGAAGTCCGGCCTGTCCCCGCAGGAGCTGACGGCGAAGCTGGCGCAGGTTCTTCCACATGCCGTCGACGCGATGACGCCAAACGGCGAAGTGCCGAAGAGCTAAGCGCCAACGGCATAATAAACCAGGCCAGCCAGCGAGCAGGCCGCCAGCGTCGCGAACATCCCAATCCTGAACCGGAACATCGCGATCATCGCGGCGGCAGAAAGAACAAGCGCGGGCCAGTTCACGCTCGCAAGGACCGGCACACCTACAGAAAATCCATAGCGATGGAGCTCAATCACCTGCCCGAACAGGGTGTGCAGCGCGAACCAGATGGCGAGGTTCAGGATCACGCCGACCACGGCCGCAGTCACGGCGGATAAAACAGCGTTTAAGGCTCTGTTTCCGATCAGCGCCTCGATGTAGGGGCCTCCAAGAAATACCCACAGGAACGGCGGCACAAACGTCGACCACATCGCCAGCGCGCCGCCAAGAAATCCCGCCAGCGTGGGATCAAGCGCGCCGGGCTGGCGAAACGCGGCCATGAAACCCACGAACTGCACAACACATATGAGCGGGCCTGGCGTCGTCTCCGCGAAACCCAATCCGACAAGCATCTCGCCGGGCTTAAGCCAGTGATAGGTCTCGACAGCTTGCTGCGCCATGTAGGCGAGCACGGCGTAGGCACCGCCGAAGGTGACGACCGCCATCTTGCTGTTGAAAGCGGCAAGCGCGGTGAAGACATTTGTAGGCCCGGCCGTTGCCAACAGAAGTGCAAGCGGGCCAAGCCAGATTGCGCCGCCCACCACCGCTACCGTGATGAAGCGCGCGAATGAGGGACGAACGTGCGCGGGCACTCCGTGTGCAAACTGTTCATCGATCAAAGCTGGCGCATCGTCAGTTTTCTTTGCACTACCGTGACTGTTGGATTTGAACCACTCAGACTTCCACCGGTTGCCCAGAAAGCCGATCAACGCCGCGGAAACGACAATCAAAGGGAACGGCAGCGCGAAAAAGAAAATCCCAATGAACGCGAGCGCCGCAATGATGATAAGCGCTCTGCTTTTCAAAGCCCTCCTTCCGACGCGCAGCACCGCTTCCAGCACCACGGCGAGCACCGCCGACTTCAATCCGAAGAACAGCCCCTGCACGAAGCCTATGCGACCGAATTCCGCGTAAGCCCAGCTCAGGAAGCTGAGCGCAAGAAAACCGGGCAACACAAACAAAAGACCGGCGACAAGACCGCCTCGAATGCGATGCAGAAGCCAACCGATATGGATCGCGAGTTCGTGCGCCTCAGGACCCGGCAACAACATGCAGTAGTTCAGCGCATGCAGGAAACGCTCCTCGCCGATCCAGCGCTTCTCCTCCACGAGGATGCGATGCATTACCGCGATCTGTCCCGCCGGGCCTCCGAAACTGAGCGCCGCGATCCGTGCCCATGTCCACACGGCGTCGCGGAACGAAACCCCGTGACCCTCTGAGTCGGATTGCAAATCGTTCATGCGCCATCATAAACAGCGCCTCTCGTATCCGTCGCGTGGAAATTGGCGCGCGCCCCAAGTACCCTTGGCCCAAGACTCGGGGGCATACCATGGCAGCGAATTCAGACACGCGGCGCAGCATACCAATCATCGGGCCGTTTCTCAGCCGACCTTTTCTTCTCACCGCGATCGTTCTGGGCGTAGCGCTCTATTTCGTTTCGGCATCACGGGTCACGGGCCAGATCACGCGGACGCTGATCGGATGGAACGGTGGGGTGGTGATCTTCCTGTGCCTTATGCTTTTCCTGTTCATGCGCAACACCGACATCGCGACCATCAAGCGTCGCGCCATCACGCATGATGAAGGCGGGCATTTCATTCTTGTGCTTACTATTCTCGCCTCGATCGCGAGCGTCGGCGCGCTGGTTGCCGAACTGTCGCTCGCCAAGGATCATCCCGGTCAGGAATGGCGCGTAGGCCTTGCCGCGGCCACCGTGATCCTTTCCTGGATGTTCGTGCAGATCGTTTTCGCGATGCACTATGCGCATCTGTACTATCTGGAAGAGGAAGAAGGCGCGCCCAAGGGCGGCCTTGAATTTGGGGAGTGCGGCGAGCCCGACTACTGGGACTTCTTCCACTTCTCCATCGTGATGGGCGCCACCTCACAGACCGCCGACATTACCTTTACCTCGAAGGAAATGCGTCGCGTCGGCACAATTCACACACTGGTGGCCTTCGGGTTCAACACCGCGATCCTGGCCACGATGATCAACCTCGCGGCCAATTTCATCTGATGCGGCGCGCGGTCTTCACTTCTTTTCCAGCCGAATTTCGATACGGCGCTTGCCAGACGGGTTCACTTGCGCTTCGGAATCCGTCAGCGGCGCGCGTGTGATCAGATCGCGGCTGACCCCATCGGCGACAAGCGCGTTGCCGACAGCGGCAAAGCGCGCTTCGGTCAAAGCCGGGTTGTAGCCGGGTACCTTTGGCGTATCCCAAGGCTCGGCCGCAAGCGCCACATGCGCGGGATGCTTGGCGAGAACCTGTTTGGCCGCCAGATCGACAATCTTGAGCCCAGCGGGATCGAGCACCGTGCTCTTGGCATCGAAGAATACGACATATGTTTCCGGGTTAGGTCCGGTCGCGGCATATGCGCTTGAACAAAACGCAGCAGCGCAGACCGCCAGCGGCACTCCAAATCGCGTCATATCCCTGAGCCCGTGCGGTTGTGGTGCATTAGTCTAGACCAACCTGCCCCGCCATCGCATCGAAAATCTTGTTGCTGTCGTAGCCGATGCCGGCCTTGAACACGAACGGCATGGTATCGATGGCGCTTGCGTTCTTCATCGGATCGCCGTCGACCAGCGCGATGTCAGCGCGCTTGCCCTTTTTCAGCGAACCGACATCGTTATCGCGGCCCATATAGCGCGCGCCGTTGAGCGTCGATATTTTCAACGCCTCGGGAAAGCCGAAGCCCGCTTCCACCAGCAGCTCGACTTCGCGCTTTCCCGAAAAGCCCGGGATCACGCCGCCATAGCCCGTGGGGTCTGTGCCCGCGAGCAACGTGCCGCCCCTCTCCGCGAACATCTTTTCCATCTTCATCAGCTTCGGAAAGATCGTGACATAAGGTTTCATCGTGGGAATATTGGCCGTGTTTCCCCAGGTCTTTTCATAAGCCGCACGCAGCTCCGGGATCAGCATAGAGAGGGCGTGTTCCGGCGCCTTGGGGCGTCCCGGCGTGAAACTCTCCATGACCGTGAGCGTCGATGTCAGCGCGACATGCTTCTGAATCAAGTAATCCATCAAGGCCGTCACCTCGGCGCTGTTCTCATCGAGCGAAGCGAGCGCCTGCTGTGAACCTCTCGGACACTCATCCGGCTTTTTGTCCTTGTTGAAATCGGTCATCACCGCAAAGCCGTGTTCGAGGTTGTCGATGCCTGCTTCGGCGGCTTCGCGATACGTGACCGAGCAGAGGTGGCCTGTGATTTTAAGCCCGCGCGCATGCGCGGCATCCACTGCCGCCTCCAATTCATTGCGCGTGATATTGATGTAAGCCTTGAACGAGGTCGCGCCTTCGTCCGCCCAGAAGTTCACGGTTTTCGTCGCATTGGCGGCTCCCTGCAAGCTGTGCATCTGCAGGAACGGATTGGCCTCGCCGTTCAGATACGGTCCGGTCGCATCGAGATCGGGACCGATCGCGGTGCCGTTCGCGATTTCGCGCGCAAGATTGATGTCGGTATAGGGCGCAAGCGAGCCGCCCGTGCGTGCGGTTGTTGTGCCGCCGGCGAGATAAAGCCGCGGGAATGTATAGGGCATCGAGCCGTAGATGCGCGTGCCGGCCGGATAGAACAGATGCTCGTGCACCATCACGAAGCCCGGCAGCAGCGTCTTGCCGCGCGCGTCGATGACCGTGGCATCCTTCGGCACACGAACATGCGACCCGAGCGCATTGATACGACCGTCTTTCACCACGAGCGTTTGATCGTATTTCGGCGCAGCGCCTGTACCATCCACGATCTCCGCATGGGTGAAGGCGATGACCGGCTGATTATAGGCAATGAATCTCGCGTCGTCGGACTGCGACACGGGCGGCGGCGCGGCCATGTCGTCCATGTCCTGCGCAAACGCAGCCGTCGCGACGAACATCGCGCTAGTCAGCATCAAAATCGAAATAGAACGCATGAGCCCCTCCCGAATTGCTCGACAGCCTGCCGCGATAAGGACGGCGGCGCAACGCGCGGCGCGAAACTAAAGAACTGAAGCGAAGATTGGCTTGGTGGGCGGTGACGGGCTCGAACCGCCGACCCTATCGGTGTAAACGATATGCTCTACCAACTGAGCTAACCGCCCTTGAGCGGCGGCTTATACGTGCGACACCGGCTGAGGGGAAGAGCGAGAATGTCCGCCTTGAACGAATGGGACAGTTTCTACGTCATCGTGGGCTCCGCCGCCGGCGCGCTGATCGGTCTGCAATTTGTCGTCATGACGTTGATCGCCGAAAGGCTGACGCCGGGCGCCTCGGAAGCCGGGCGCAGTTTCGGCACCCCGACGGTCGTACACTTCAGCGCCAGCCTTCTCCTCGCGGCGCTGGTGCGGGTTCCCTGGGCCAGTGTCGCCGGTGCGTTCTGGACCACGGGAACGGTCGGTGTCTGCGGGCTGATCTATATGGCTGTAACAGGGTTCAGGATGTTCCGTCAGCACGTCTACAAGCCCGATCTGGAGGATGTGACATTTCACATCGCGCTTCCCACGGTGGCTTACGGCTTGCTTGCGCTGGCGGGTGTGTTCGAATCCACGCATCTCGAATTGGCACTGTTCGGCGTGGCCGGCGCTGCTTTGCTCCTGCTGTTCGTCGGCATCCACAACGCGTGGGACGCCGTCGCCTATAACGTTTATGTCCAGCGCTCAAAGCAGCCGGGTGGTTCCTAGTCGGAGCCCACGACGAACCTGTT
Source organism: uncultured Rhizobium sp. (assembly GCA_964498625.1). Lineage (GTDB taxonomy): Bacteria > Pseudomonadota > Alphaproteobacteria > Micropepsales > Micropepsaceae > Rhizomicrobium. The sequence goes on along the minus strand of CAZCJI010000159.1, from coordinate 1,261 downwards.
GCCTTCGCTGTCCTTCATGATGACGAAGCTGCCCTAGGGCTGCTTCTGCGGTGGACCTTCGAACGCCACGCCGCGCTCGCTGAGCTGACGATAGGTCGCTTCGACATCGTCGCGGGCAAGCGAGCAGTTCATCCTACATAGAATTGTGGAACGATGCCGGTGGACCGGCTCGGCGCATTCAGGTCAGCCTGTCGACACTCGCGATCGAGACACGCTTGTCGAAATCGTCGGTTCAAACCGCCCTGCGCCGGTTGCGCAAGCGCAGCTTCATCGGCACGCGGCGGGGAGCGCCCACCGCAGTGCCGGTTCACACCGTGAACGCGCCCTGGCGGCGCTGACTAGTTGAGAGCGTCTTTCAGCTGCTTGCCGGGACGGAATCGCGGCTGTTTGGACGGCTTGATGGTGATTTCCTCACCGGTCTGCGGATTGCGGCCCTTGCCGCCAGCACGCTGCGCCACGGCAAAAACGCCAAATCCTGTCAGACGAACTTCGTCGCCAGCTTTCAGCGTGGCTTCGATCAGATTGAATACCCCGTCCACCGCTTTGGCGGCATCGTTCTTGTTCAGGCCCGTTGTATCGGCCAGTTTCTGGATAAGATCGTTCTTGTTCATATGCGTTCTCCTGTTGCGCCGGACGCCTGAAAGCACGCGGGGCGATTCGCCCTGTAATCAACGGACTTTAGGGCTTGGCGGATACGCTCCCAAGCGAAAAACCGAGGGAATCGCTGGAATTTTCACAGAAAACGGGCCCGGACCGAGAACGATCCGAGCCCGTGACTGTCATTGCAGTGCAACAATCAGTGGGTGACCACCGAGTCTGAACCATCCTTGGCAAGGCTTGCCGCCGCTGGAACGACCTCTGCGGGTTCGACCCAGTCGATGGCTTCCGGCTGACGCGTCAACGCCACCTTCAGCACCTCGCCCACGGTCTTCACCGGGATGATCTTCAGGCCCGATTTCACGTTTTCCGGAATCTCGGCGAGATCCTTTTCATTTTCATCGGGGATGAGAACCGTGGTGATCCCGGCGCGCAGCGCGGCCAGCAGCTTTTCCTTCAAGCCGCCGATCGGAAGTACGCGTCCGCGCAACGTCACCTCGCCGGTCATCGCCACATCGCGGCGCACCGGAATGCCGGTTATGACCGAGATGATCGCGGTCGCCATCGCGGCACCCGCCGACGGACCGTCCTTGGGCGTAGCACCTTCCGGCACATGCACATGGATGTCGACCTTGTCGAAGGTCGGCGGCTTGATGCCGAAGCT
>CAZCJI010000158.1:0-7216 GCA_964498625.1 uncultured Rhizobium sp. | reverse complement strand
TGCAGCTTTTGCACTGGCGGCATTCCGGCGTGTAGAGCGGAATGACGTGATCGCCTTTTTTAAGGTAGGTGACTCCCAGTCCGACATCGACAACGATGCCGGCGCCCTCGTGCCCGAAGATCGCGGGGAACAGACCTTCCGGGTCGGCGCCGGAGCGCGTGAACTCGTCGGTATGACAGACGCCGGTCGCCCTGATTTCGACCAGAACTTCCCCCTCTTTCGGGCCTTCCAGATCGACGGTCTCGATGACCAGCGGGTCGCCGGCCTTGTAGGCCACGGCGGCTCTCGTCTTCATGGCAATCCTTTCACGAAATTCCGGGAGAAGAATAGGCTATATCATGTGGTCTGGCAGGGGTTTGCGCAATGTTGAGCCGCGCGCTAGGGGTGTCTATTGTTGCGGCGCAAAGAGAACGGACCCTTTGGTGAGATTGAGATATTCGGCCTGCGCCTTTCTGGCCCTTTTCGCGCTTGATACGACGGCCCGCGCGCAGGTCTATGACAACAGCGAAGTGACCGTGAACCCGCAGGCATCGGGCTCGCGGGTTCTGCTCTATCCCGACAACAGGCATACGCGCGTGCAGCACGTTTTGTTGCAGCCCGGAGAGGCCGATCCGAACGCGCCGATCCGTTTGCACATGCCCTATCCGCATCGCGTCGTGCACCGTGTCGCGAAAGCCAAACCCAAAGCCGAAGTCGCCGCAGCGAAGCCAGCAGCCGCTCCGCAACAATCGGCCTCGCAATCCGCGCCGCAGGACATGCTGTCGTTCGGCCCGATCCCGGGCGAGAGCGCATCGTCACTCGTGCCGCAGGAGCCGGCGAAAAAGATTGCGGCTGCGCCGCCGAAGCCGCCAGCACCCAAGAAAGTCGCCACCGCGCCAAAGCCCGCACCGGCGCCCCCTGCCCCGAAAAAAGTGGCAGCTTCACCGCCGCTGGCGGACACATCCGCAATGAGCTTCATGCCCAGCGCCAGCGCGCCGGCGCCAAAACCCACGCGCACCGCATCGCTCGACGAACCCGCCGATCTCAGGAACATGTCGAAGCGCAGCACCATTCCGTTTCCGTCCGGCGCGGAAGAGCCGGCGCCCGAGGTGCTCGATACGATCCGCTCGCTCAGCGGCGATCTGAACACGGCGCTCGGCAACGGCTCGGCGCGCATCGAGCTCGAAGCCTTTGGCGGAAAGCCCAACGACAAATCGTCGGACGCGCGCAGGCTCTCGCTCAAGCGTGCATTGATCGTGCGTCAGCTTCTGATCGACGAGGGCGTGCCGTCGGAGCGCATCGACGTGCGCGCAATGGGCGGCGCCAGCAGCGGTTCCGCCGACCGCGTGGACATCTTCGTCAGGGCCTAGGCTAGGTCGCCAGTGTTGTTTCCCGCGCTTCGGGGCCCGCCAGCGTCAGCAGAACGATGACGGCCGCGGCAGCAACAGCGACGGCCGCCAGCGCGATGGAGTAGTTCTCGCCGTTGCCCATGGCAATTTTTGTCTGCAGCACGGCGTTGTAGGACGCGATGAAATTGCCGAGCTGATAGACCGTCCCCGGAAACGTTCCCCGCGCGTCGGCTGGCGACAGCTCGTTCAGATGCGCCGGTATCACGCCCCACGCCCCCTGCACGAAGAACTGCATCAGGAACGCGCCCACAGCCAGCATCGTGGCGGTTTCCGAGAATGCCCAGAGATACGATACCGGGATCGCCAGAAGAGCGGCCAGCACGATGGTGCGCCTGCGTCCGAGCCATTGGCTCAATGAGCCAAAGGTCAGCCCGCCCAGGATCGCGCCGATATTGTAGACGACGGCGATATTGCCGGTGGTGTGTATGTCGAAGTGATGCTGCACCTGCAGGAAGGTCGGATAGATGTCCTGCGTGCCATGGCTGAAGAAATTGAAAGCCGTCATCAGGAGAATGGCGTAGAGCGCCAGCTTCCAATGGCGCTGCAGCACATTCACCACCGTACCTGTCTTTGCATGTTGGGCAGACCAGCCGGGCGACTCCGGCACATGGCGGCGGATGTAGAGTATGAGCAGCGCTGGCAGAACGCCGATCAGGAACATCGCGCGCCACGATTCCATGCCGGCAAGCGCGCCGATGCTTCCATAGAAATTGCGATAGACAATCGAAGCAAGGAGATAGCCCGTCGGATAGCCCGATTGCAGCAGGCCTGACACAAGCCCGCGCGCTTGCGGCGGAATGCTTTCCATCGTCAGCGAAGCGCCGATACCCCATTCACCACCCATCGCAACGCCAAACAGCGCGCGGATAATCAGAAATGCGATGAGATTGGGCGAAAACGCCGTTGCAAATCCAAGCACCGAATAGAGCGCCACGTCGATCATCAACACCGGCCGCCGTCCGAAGCGATCCGCGAGACGGCCGAAGATGAAAGCACCAAGTGGACGCAATGCCAGCGTCAGTGTCAGCGCCCAGGCGATGTCGTCCTTGCCGGCGCCGAATGTCTTGGCCACGTCCTTGATGACGAAGACCATGAGGAAGAAATCGAAGGCATCGAGCGTCCAGCCGAGATAGCTCGCCGCGACGACGTGCTTCTGCGCCGACGTCCAGCCCTTCAACGCGCCCAATGCCATTCATGCCCCCGATTGCAAATGCGAGTGCGGATCAAGCACGAAAATGGCGGATTTTCATGGCTTTGTACAATGCTATGGTCATCGCGCCGAAACCGGAGCTGCGTATGAAATTCGTCGCTGCGTGCGCCATGACCTCCGCTTTGCTTGGCTTGAGCATCGGCGACGCAGGCGCGACGGATCAAAACGCAGGCCAAGCTGTTGCGATTGCCATCCCACTTGCTGCCGGTGGCGTAGCGCTGCTGCACGACTGGGATTGGACTGGCGTCAAGGAACTCACAGTCGATACAGGCCTGACGGTGGGAACGGCCTTGCTCCTCAAGCAGATCGTGCGCGAACAACGGCCCGATGGATCGAACTGGCATTCCTTTCCGTCCGACACCGCGGCGCTGGCATTCGCGCCAGCGTCGTTCTTGTGGGATCGCTATGGCTGGCAATACGGCCTGCCCGCATATCTCGCGGCCGGCTATGTCGGCTATGAGCGCGTGAACTCCAAACAACATCATTGGTACGATGTCGCGGCGAGCGCGGCGATTGGCTGGGGCTACAGCCGCCTGATCACGACGCGCTACACGCATCGCCGCTTCTATACCAACGTCTACGCCAGTACGGACGGCGTATTCGCGGATTTCAGCTACCGCTGGTAGGCTGTGATGCATTGGCCGTGACGCGTGCCCTGAACTCCTCCGTCGTGTTGGTCAGCGGATACGGCGCGGACGGCACAGGAACATCGAGGAATTTGCACAGCGGCCCCCAGCCGTCCGGGGCATCGAATACGAGCAGGCTGTCTTTCGGCACCTCACGCTTCACCTCGGCGGAATTCTGCCGATAGACGTCAAGGACATGCTCCTTGTCGAAGCGGTTGCCAAAGGTCTTCTCGATGATGACCCGGCCCATCTTTCGCTGCGCCGCGCGGATGGGATCGAGCTTCGACATATCGATATCGCGCAGCATGAAATCGAGGATCGTGCTGGTGATGCTCTTGTACCAGGCTTCCGGATCACGCTCAGTCAGGATCACCTTCGCGCCGGGATTTATCTTCAGAAGCTCGCGCCAGAAATAGCAGGACGGCCAATCGACCGCCGCCTGATAGCCCGCGAGCAGCCGCTCCCAGTCGATCTTCTCGCCACGCGCCGCCGCCTCCCAGGCCTCCGAATGGCCCGGATGCGTGAATACCTCAACCATGTGATAGCAGGGCGCAAAGCCCAGCATTTCCAGCGCGATCTTGAGCGAATGCGTTCCGGTGCGGCCGAAACCGGCCCCGATGATTTTCAAATCCATGGCGTCTCCCCTTCGCACCATCGTGGCGCAGGGCGCGGCGAAGCTCAAGCTTTGGCGGCGTCGGACAACCGGTCAACCGTGCGCAACGGAGGGAACAGCTTCATCCAGAGTGCGACAACACTTAGCGTGCCAAGCCCGCCGATCACGACGGCAGGTACGGTCCCGAACAACGCCGCCGTGAATCCGGATTCGAATTCGCCGAGTTCGTTTGATGCGCCGATGAACAGCATGTTGACCGCGCCGACGCGGCCGCGCATCGCGTCCGGCGTCGCGAAATTAATCAGCGCGGTGCGCACGAAAACGCTGACCATGTCGGACGCGCCGGTCACGAACAATGCAGCGAGCGAGACGAAGAAGCTCGTCGATAGGCCGAACACGATGGTCGCGGCGCCGAACAGCGCGACACAGCCGAACATGATCGCGCCGGCATGCTTGTCGATCGGCCAGCGTGCGAGCGCGAACGCCGTCACCGCCGCGCCCACAGCAGGAGCGCTGCGTAGCGCACCGAGTCCCTCCGGCCCCGTGAGAAGAATGTCGCGTGCATAGACCGGCAGCAGCGCCACCGCGCCGACCAGCAGCACCGCGAACAGATCGAGTGAGATCGCACCCAGCACGATGGGCCGCTCGCGCACGAAACGGATGCCCTCGACCACGCGCTCATAGCGCGACGCACCCGTCGATGTGTGCTCCGCGCGCCGTCCGCCCAAGGTGACGATCAGGACTGCGGCGAGAAGAAATCCGGCAATGCAGAGGCCATACGTCGCGACGGGTCCCACGAGAAACAACAAGCCACCGAGCGCTGGGCCCGCGATCACCGCCGTGGTGAAGCCGGAAGAATTGAGTGCGATCGAGCGCGCGAGTTTCGCCTGCGGCACTAGGAACGGCAGCAGCGAACTTCCTGCGGGCCCTGAAAACGCACGCGCGCACCCGAACAGGATCAGGGTGCCGTAAAAGGGCAGCGCGTTGCGCGGCATGGTGAGCGAAAAGAACAGGAACAGCGCGGCACACACGCCCTGCATTGTAAGCGCGCCCGCGAACACGCGCCGCTGGTCGTGGCGGTCGGTGATCTCGCCGGCAGGCAACGTGAGCAAGAACATCGGCGCGAATTGGCAGAGCCCTACAAGGCCAAGGGACAATGGTGTGTGCTCGATATCGTAGATCTGCCAGCCGATGGCGACCGACTGCACCTGCATCGCGACTGTCGCGACGAAGCGGCCGGAGACGAAGCTCCAGAAATCGCGGCGGCGGTAGGTAATGGGTGAAGCTTCCGGTTCCATCATCTTGCCAAACAGTCGTCATGGCCGCCCTTGAGGCGGCCATCCAACTTCCTTGTTTTAATGGATGGCCGGGTCAAGCCCGGCCATGACGAAAAACAAAATGTGTCGGTCATGCGGCGTGGCGTTTCATCCACTCCGCGCGCGTGATCGCCCAGATATCGACGGGATATTCCTTGCCCGCAATGCGCAGCACCGTGCTTTCCGCCTTGGTCTCCCCGATCCGCTTCGCCACCGCCTGCGATGCGACGTTGTTCGCATCGATGCAGGAAATCAGCCGATCGACGGGCTGCGTCAGGAACGCGTATCGCAGCGCCGCTTCCGCCGCTTCAGTTGCATAGCCCTTGCCCCAATACTGGCGGCCGATCGTCCAGCCGATCTCAAGACCCGGCCAGCCCTCGGGGTTGATCATGCCGACGCGGCCAAGCATCGCGCCGTCGGATTTGCGCTCCACCGCCCATTTCCCATAACCGCGTAGCGCCCAGTGACCGGCGAGGCTCGCGAGCGAACGCCACGCGTCATTGGGTTCCTGAACGCCGCCCAGAAAGGTCATCGTTTCGGGATCGCCATGGATGGCTGCGAGCGGTTCGAAATCTTCCGCGCGCCAGCCGCGCAGGATCAGGCGTTCGGTCTCAAGGCGGGGGATCATGCGCAATCCAATAGCGCAGCCGCGCTAATGTAGCCAGATTTCTATCCGGTTGGCGCCCGGTTTCAGTTCGATTTTCGCTTCTTCGAATGTGGGCGCGCTCATGCGAAACCAGTTGGGCCTGGCATTGTTGGAAAAGCCATAGCGTTCGGAGGGGATTCCCAGCCAGCTGAAATCGAACTTCTCGTTGCGGTTCACATCCTGAAACATCTTCACCGCATAGACGCCCGGCGGAATGGCGGGCAGCTCGACGGTCTGCACCGAGGGTATCGCCGATACGACTTTGTCGATGATGGGATCGGCGTTGTCGTCGGGAAACGACTTCGCATTGTAAATCGCGAGCCGGAGATTGCCACCCGCCTTCGCGATGTGCTCGACCTTGACGGTCAGCACTGCGCCTTCGTCGGCACGCGCAAGCGCCGGCGCGCACAACACCACGCCGGCCAGCACATAGGGGGCAAACATCGATGTCACGCACATAGTCTAGCGCAACGTCACATCGATGGAATTGCTACCCGGCGCCACGGTAAATTTCACATCGGAGAACGGCGGCAGGCCGCCCTTGATCTCAGGATCGCCGGAGAACCCGAACGGCTCGACGCCCTTCGCGCCCATGTCGAACTGGCCGTTCTGGTTGATGTCTTGGAGCACTTTCGCGCCATAGGTTCCGGGCGCGATGTCGTCGAAGGTGATCGTCATCGCGGGGCCGCGGGCATGGGTGACCTTGCGCGCCACGGGTATGCCCGTCTTCTGCGCGAAATTCGTCTCGTCATAGACCCCGACACGCAGATCGCCGCCGGCATCGGAGATGTTGTGGACGGTGATCGTCAATGACGCAGGCGGCGTTGCATTGTCGGCGGCTCTTGCGATGCCGCCGATGCACAACGCGACAAGTGCGCCTGCCGCAATCAGCCTCATGCCAGTCGCGGATCGAGGTTCTTGCATGCGTCGATCAGGCCCTTCACGGAGTCGGCAGACTTCGTCAGGGCTGCGCGCTCCTCCGCTGTGAGTTCGAGTTCGACAATGCGCTCGATGCCCTTCTCGCCGATCACCGCCGGCACGCCGACATAAAGCCCCTTGAAGCCGTACGCGCCATCGACATAGGCCGCGCAGGGCAGAACCCGCTTCTTGTCTTTTAGGAAGCTCTCCGCCATTTCGATCGCGCTGGTCGCGGGGGCATAGAACGCAGACCCGGTCTTGAGCAGACCCACGATCTCCGCGCCGCCATCGCGCGTGCGCTGCGTGATCTGGTCCAGGCGGTCCTGCTTGATCCAGCCCATCTTCACGAGCTCCGGCAGCGGCACGCCGGCCACGGTCGAGAAACGCGGCATCGGCACCATCGTGTCGCCATGGCCGCCAAGCACGAACGCGCTCACGTCTTCGACCGACACGTTCATCTCTTCGGCGAGGAAGTGGCGGAAGCGCGCGCTGTCGAGCA
>CAZCJI010000157.1:0-7220 GCA_964498625.1 uncultured Rhizobium sp. | reverse complement strand
AAGTCGAAGGAAGGCTTCGTCTTCAACATCGATCTGCAGGTGCAGATCCACGTGCCCGACACCGAGGCGCCGAAGGTCATCTCGATCGTCGGCACGATGCTCAATCTGGTGACCGAAGTGCTGCAGGCGGCGGTCGGCAACCATTTCCGCGACAAGCTGCAGTCGATGCCCGCCATCGACTTCATCGAGAAGCGCCAGGACGTCCAGAACCAGGCGCAGCAGCACATCACCGAGAAACTCAAGGACTACCGCATCGAGACGCGCGGCGTGTACATCCAGGACGTCGTCTTCCCGCAGCAGCTGGTCGAAGTGCTGACCACGCGCGAAATCGCCAACCAGCAGCAAGAGACATTCAAGGCGGAGGAGCGCGCGCAGGGCCAGCGCCTCGAACTCGAGCAGGCACGCGGCAAGGCCGACATGCAGAGCGAGCTTGCGCGCTCTTCCATCGGCATCGACATCGCCAAGAACAAGGCGCTCGGCGTTCAGGCGGAAGCGGATGGCGAATCCTATCGCCTCGACAAGGTCGGCCGCGCCAGCGCGGTGAAGACCGAAGCCGATGGTCTCGCCATCGCGAAAGGTCTCGAGGCGCAGCAGGAAGCGATCGGCAAAGATCAGACGGCGCTCGTCAACGTCATCCGCGCGCTTGCCGATGGCCACCAGCGTTTCGTGCCGGAGAATCTCGCGCTGTCACTCGGCGGCGATGCGGGCCTTGGCGGCAGCCTGAACGCGCTCGTGCCGTTGCTGATGGGACGGTTGCAGCGGGAAACGTCAAAGGACGCCACGGCCGCGCTGCCGGGCCCGAACGGAAAGGGCGAATAAGTCGCGTCATTGCCGGCGGATAAGCCTCACGCGCGCCGGAACATGCGCGCGATAAGAAAGCCGGCGACGAATCCGATCGCGGCGACGACGAGTGCAATGTGTATCACGGCGCCGAGAATCTTCATCACGACGAAGACCACGAGCGCCACGATCAGCGCGGCGATGATTTCCAGAGTTCTCATGGGCTTTCCCAGCGAGCGTTTGGCTGAAAACGCCGGTTTCGTCCAGGAGTTCCGCACTATCAATAAGTAAAACTATTTGACTATCCATTATTTGGACTATATCGATGCGCCATGACCGAAAAGCGCACCGATGAGCCCGTCGTCTTCGCCGCCCTGTTGCGCGCGGCACGGCTGGCTTACGGCGATTCCATCCACGTGGCGCTGATCGAAGCCGGTCTCGACGACATTCCCAAGAACGGCATCTTCGTGATCGGCGCCATCAGCCGGAGCGGCGCACCGCTGGCACAGATCATCGACAGCCTGCGCGTGTCGAAACAGTCGGCGGGGCAGCTCGTCGATACGCTCGCGCTGCGCGGCTATATCGAGCGCGACACCGATCCCGAAGACCGTCGCAGGCTCACCGTCAAACTCACCGCGCGCGGACGTGAGGCCGCCGCGATCTCGCGCGCCGCCGTCGAGCGTATCGATGCCGCGCTCACCGAAAAGGTCGGACGCGAACACGTCGCGTACACGCGCGCGACGCTGCACGCGCTCATCGAACTCGTGCACGGAAAGAAATGACCATGACACCCGCCCTCGCCGTCATCGTTCTCTGGGTCGGGTTCGCGCTGTCGTGGATTGCTGCGATGCCGTGGAGCAGCAAGGTTGAAAAGCGTGTCGGAATAGGCCGCGAGATTGCCTATCGCGTCGTTCTCATTGTCGGCGGCGTGATCGGCGCCATTCCCGCACACGGTTACGAAGGTCCGCTGCGTCTCTGGTATCTGCCCTACAAGACGGTGTGGCCAACAATCGGATTGATCGTGATTGGGTTTGCGTTCGCGTGGTGGGCACGCATCTGGCTGGGCGCGCTGTGGTCGGGACAGGTGACGAAGAAAGAAAATCACCGCGTCGTCGATACCGGCCCGTACGGCATTGTGCGCCATCCGATCTACACCGGCATCCTTCTCAGCGTGTACGCGACGATGGCGCTCAAAGGCACGGTCCTCAGCCTCGCCGCCGCCGTGATCATCACACTCGGCCTCTGGATGAAAGCGCGGCTGGAAGAAGGTTTTCTGCGCGACGAACTCGGCGGCGGCTACTACGATTATCGCAGCCGCGTGCCGATGCTGATGCCGTTTGGGCCGAAAAGCCCCTGACGCCTATTGCGGCGCGTAGACCGTGACCACGCTTCCCGACACGACGACCAGACTGCCTTCGCCGGCCGCCAGACTCGTGACGCCCCCGCTGACCGTGTCTGTCCAGATCTGCGTGCCGGTCGCGCCATCAAGCATGTAGACCGAACCTGAACTGGTGCCGACAACGGGCTGCCCGTTGACGACGATAGCGTTGCCCGTCAGGCCATTGGCCGAGAAACTCCACGCGACGTTGCCGGTCTTGGCGTTGAAGCAATAGAGCTTTCCGTTCGTGATCGTCAGCCCATAGCCATTCTTGCCGGATTTGAAGAACGCCGGCATCTGGCCGCCGGAAAAGGTGCCGGTGATGTCGCCCGTCTTGGAATCCAGAACGAAATTTCCGCTGGCCCAGTCATTGATGTACACGTGGCCCTTGAAATAGGTCGGCGTACTTCCGCCGCCACCTTCGCAGCCACCGCTATAATGCCAGTCGGGGTGACCGCTCGGCGAAAATTTGTAGTACTGGCACGGATAAGAGACATAGAGCCCGCCATTGCCATAGGCCGGCGAGCTGTCATCCCCGTTTTCGACCGATTGCGTCCAGTTCACATGGCCGGTCTTCTCATCGACGCCGTAGAGTGTTCCGCCCTCGCCGGCGCCGCCGGTAAAGACCTGTCCTTTCAGCGCGATCGGCGGCGAGGAAAATGCGTATTGGTCCGGCATTTGCGCCGACCAGGCGACCTTTCCCGACTTCGATTTCAGGGCCGTCATCAAACCGTCGAAATCAACGAAGAACAGCTGTCCATTGTCATAGGCTCCGCCCATGGTTCCGTCGGAGACGAGGTGCTCCCAATTCTTGGTGCCCGAGGCGAGGTCGTAGGAAAACACGTCGTTGGAATTGGACACGACGAAGACCGCGCCCTCCGCAACAAGCGGATATGATGCGCTCCCGCCCGTGTCGTTGCTCCAGACTTTCACCAGCGGTGGAGCAAACCCCCCGGAGAAATTGATTTCGCCGGAATGGGCCGTGTTGATCTGCATGGCGACCGCGTCTTCGTTCTGACCTTTCGGTGCGAACGCGCTTGCGGCAAAGACGTGTGGTGCAGCGCACAGTGCGCAGATGGCAGTTGCGGCGGTTATGCGGATGTTCATGTCGGACCCCCCGGAGCGAATGATGCAAGAAATAAACCCCTTCAACCGAACATTGTCAAAACCCGCGACTTTGTCGGCGCGAGGGATCGCTATTTGAACCGGGGCGATTTGGCTCCGTCGGCGGTGGTTGCAACGATAATCGCAGCGCGTGCCGACGCCGATACGGCTGGGCCGGAGGGTAGATAGACTGTTAGTGTGGCGTGGAGGTTGATTTGTTGCGGCTATAGCGGCGATGGGGAAAATTCTTCTTGAACCCATTCTGTGGATCGCACTGGCCGCCTGGGCCGTGTTCATATTCTGGTCGGCAAAATATATCCGCGCCGCGAATCGCGTCGTGGCGTGGATCGATACAAACGACCGCGATCTGTGGGTTCGCATGATCTGGACGAACCAAGGCCGACTGAATAGTCGCTACTACAACCAGATCGCAAGGCGCCTCGAATTGCTTGTGCTATTCGGCGACACGCCCAATCTACCGTCCGATGCCGAATTTCGAGCACACCTCAGCAATGCGCGATGGGCGATCTTTTTCTGCTTCGTGTTCTGGACACTGGCAATTGTCGCGACGGGATTATGCTTTCATATCATCGGAATATGAATGCGTCAGATGGCCTGTAAGCCGGGTTCTGTGCCTTCACCGAAGTGAAGCGATGGCCATTCCTCTGGGATGACAGTTACCTGTCACCTCACGCGACCTACCCGGACGGCGATCCGAAAGACAGACACGTGCCGTCCCTATTTGGTCTTGCTCCCGGTGGGGCTTGCCATGCCACTTCTGTTGCCAGAAGCGCGGTGCGCTCTTACCGCACCATTTCAACCTTGCCGCGGCTTTAGGCCGGTAGGCGGTGTCATTTCTGTGGCGCTGTCCCTGGGGTCGCCCCCGGCGGATGTTATCCGTCACCGTGTCCTTCGTGGAGCCCGGACTTTCCTCCCGGCTTCGTTCTCCGAACTTCGCCGGGCAAGCCAAACAGCTTATCCGGCGTAGCCGAAGGCGAAGTCGGGCGGCCATCCGGCCATCTGACGCCTGCTACGCTTTCTTTATGTAAGATGAAAAAGCAAGCGCGTTTTTGGCAACATCGGCGGTACGCCTATGGTCAAACGACCTGACGCGCGGAGAACGGGCACAAAACAGCTATAATTTCGGCCTTTTTGTAACCTTTTGTTCAATATCCTCTCACACAAGCAAACCACTCGCGGAAAAAGTAACCGCTCGTATACTCGCTCTTATTACAAAGGCGAAACAACATCTTGCGTGTTGCAGGCCCGCGCCTGCTCCCGCCCAACTTTAGGGAGTTCTTCCATGAAGATGATTTCAGTTCTGCTGGGTACTGCCGCACTTGCCGCCAGCGCCGGTCTCGCGTCGGCCGCGACGATCAGCCTTCACGGCCACGCGAAAGCGCCCCATCATTTCAAGAGCAATCCGGCCGACCGTACGCTGAACGTGCTGTACGATCAGAACGGCGACGACTCCGGCATCGCCACCGTGTCGCAGAATTTCGAATCGACATTCGCGATCTATGACTCGTTCGCCGCGGACGATTTCACGACCACGAGCAAATGGCGCTTGCGGGAAGTCGATGTCACGGGCGCGTACTTCAACGGCTATGGCCCGGCGGCGTCGGAAGACGTGGTCATCTATCAGGATGACAAGGGCATCCCGGGCAAGGTCGTTGAGGAGGCACTCGGCGTAGCAGGAAACGACGATGGCTTCGGCTCGTTCGTGATCACCCTCCCGAAACTCAAGGCTCTCAAGGGCCACAAGAAATACTGGCTGTCGGTGGTCGCCAACTGCGCGTTCCAGGGCGGTTGCGGTCAATGGGGCTGGGAGAATCAGACCTCGGTCGTCAACACGCCGGCGCAGTGGGAAAACCCGAATGGCGGCTATGGCCTTTGCCCGACCTGGGAAGACGAGTCAGCCTGCATCTCGGGCACGCCGGGCGACCACATGTTCACGCTCCGCGGCAAGGGTCACTAGTTCGATCCTTGTTATCGAAGATTGCCTGAGCAAGGCGGTTTTGGAGAGGGCGGCCGGTGGCCGCCCTTTCATTTTTGAGCGGGTGGCCGGCGCAAAGCCGACGGCATGAGACTTTGCAGTCTTGTTGTTTCGTCTTAAGCACTGTCCCGGCGCAGACGCCGCAATGAGATCGATCGTACCCGCCATGCCGTCGAATCCCGCTTTGGGCGCACCATCGCCGCAGACAGACAATTTCGTGCTTGCGGCGAACAGGCTTGAGAAGCAGCGCCCGCTTCGCAACGCGCGCCTGAAAGGGATCGCGTCCCTCATCGCGAACGAGCGGCTTCAACAGGCGGAAAAAGATCTGAACGACCACCTCGCCACGCATCCCGGCGACGCCGACGCGCTCAGTCTTCTGGCCAGGATTTATGTTCGCCACGGGCGCCGCCGCGATGCCCTGCCGCTAATGGCGCGCTGTCTGGAGATCGCGCCGGATTTCGCCGCGGCACGCTTCAACTACGCGCGCATGTTTATCCAGCTCAATCAATACCGGGCGGCGTTGGAGCAGCTCGACGAGCTGCTACGCCAGGATCCTTCCAACCCGCTCTATCGCCAGCTGAAAGCGAATGTTCTCGAAACCATCGGCGACAACGCGGAATCCCTTTCGCTCTGCGAAGCGCTGTCGGCCGAGAATCCAGGGCGCGCGGAGTCCTGGGTGAGCTATGGACATGCGCTGCGCGCCGTCGGCTCTCAGGAGAAATGCATCGCGGCCTATCGCGCGGCGATCGCGTGCCGCCCGTCCTACGGCGAGGCCTGGTGGAGTCTCGCCAACATGAAGGCAGCCCGTCTGGGCAAGCCCGAAATCGCGGCGATGGAAGAGCAGTTGCGGCGGGGCGACATCGCGCCCGACGACCGTATCCAGATGCAGTTCGCGCTGGGCAAGGCCTACGAAGATATCGCCGATTACAGCCGCTCGTATGAGAGCTATGCCAAGGGCGCGGCGGCGACACGCCTGCGCATCGAATACGATCCCGATACGCTTTCGACCGGCGTCGCCAGAAACAAGGCGCTGTTCACACCGGAATTTCTGAAGAGGCGCGCGGATGCGGGATGCAAGGCGCGCGATCCGATCTTCATTCTGGGGCGTCCGCGGTCCGGCTCGACCCTGATCGAGCAGATCCTGTCCAGCCATTCGATGATCGAAGGCACGGCAGAACTTCCCTACATCACGACCCTGGCCGCACGTCTCGACGGGCGTGAGGGCAGTTCCTACGGCGTCGATTATCTCAGGACGCTCGAAGGAATGAGCGCGGATCAGCTGACGGCGCTGGGCGAGGAATATATCGAAGACACGCGCATCCACCGCAAAACCGGCCGCCCGTTTTTCATCGACAAGAAGCCGGGTAATTTTCCGCACACCGGGCTTATCCATCTGATCCTGCCGAACGCGAAGATCATCGACGCGCGCCGGCATCCCGTGGCGTGCGGCCTCTCGATGTTCAAGCACTATAGCAGCAGGGGGCGCATCCGGCTGGCGGAACTTGGACTGTTCTATCGCGACTATCTGGCGCTGATGGCGCATTTCGACAACGTCCTGCCCGGCCGCGTCCATCGCGTGATCTATGAGAATATGGTCGCCGATCCGGAGGCCGAGGTGCGCAAGCTGCTCGACTATCTGGGCCTTCCATTCGAGGAGAGCTGTCTGCGCTTCTATGAGACCAAGCGCACCGTGCTCACGCCGAGTTCGGAACAGGTGCGAAAGCCGATTTCCAGCGAAGCAGTCGATCACTGGAAGAATTTCGAACCCTGGCTCGGTCCGCTAATCAGAAGCCTTGGAACCGCGCTCAGCGAATATCCAAACGTACCGGAAGAATTGCGCTAGGCTTTCCTCTCGCGCCGGCCCCAGACATCGAGATGTTTCGCATAGGCCGCGGCGGCTTCGTCGCGCCGCCCGAGATCGGACAGTTGATCGCCCAGCAACCGCCACGCTTTGGCATGCGA
>CAZCJI010000156.1:0-7244 GCA_964498625.1 uncultured Rhizobium sp. | reverse complement strand
AGAGAAACGTTACGACGGTCGTGGGCGACGTGTCGCGCTTGGAAGATCTGGACCGCCTTTATGCCGTCGTGAAAGAGAAACATGGTCACATCGACATTCTCTTCGCGAACGCGGGCGCGGGAACAATCGCGCCGCTCGCGGTCGCCACCGAGGCCCATTTTGACCAGACCTTCGATGTGAACGTGAAGGGGCTGTTCTTTACGGTGCAGAAAGCCCTTCCCCTCTTCAAAGATGGCGGTTCGATTATCCTGACTTCTTCAGTGTCGAACGTGTTGGGGCTTCCAGGGTTTAGTGCTTACGCCGCGAGCAAGGCGGCCGTGCGCAACTTTGCGCGCGCTTGGACGCTGGAGCTCAAAGACCGCAAAATCCGCGTGAATTGCATGAGCCCCGGAGCAATCGATACTCCGGCTCTGGCGACGACGACGGGTCTTACGGCTGAACAGGTCGAGCAGGCGGTCGCACAGTTCACCACACAGATCCCGATGGGTCGCAGGGGCGAGCCAGAAGAAATTGCGGCTGCCGTCACGTTCCTCGCCTCCGATGAAAGTTCTTACATCACCGGCATAGATCTGGCCGTCGACGGCGGCATGGCGCAGGTCTGACCACCGGCGTTAGCACAAGATCGGAGAAGCACTATGAGTTACGCAATTATCGGCTTCGGCAAGATAGGCCGTGCTCTTGCAAAGGCGTTTGCCCGCAAGGGCATCGAAGTGTCTGTGGCTACCACGCGCGACCCGAAAAGCTTCGCAGCCGATGCGGCGGAGATCGGGCCCAAGGTCCTTCCCAAAACACTGGTGGAAGCCGTCAAGGCGGACGTCATCTTCTTGGCCGTTCGCTTCGAGGCGCACCCCGATGTCGCGAAGGCGCTCCCCAGCTGGCAGGGAAAGACCATCATCGATGTGACCAATGCCTATGGCGTGCCTCCTGAGGACCTGGGTGGACAGCCTTCTTCTAAATTCGTCGCGCAGGCTTTTACTGGCGCAAGACTGGTAAAGGGCTTCAACCAATTGGTTGCTGCCGTCCTCGACCAAGATCCGGCGGTACATGGCGGCAAGAGAGTCGTGTTCCTGGCGAGCGACGATGACGGCGCCGCAGATGAGATAGGCGCGCTTGCGGAAAGTCTCGGTTTCGCGCCTATCAAACTTGGCGGACTTTCGGAAGGTGGACTGCTTGTGCAGGCGCGCGGAAACAGCTGGGGCCGGCTGATCTTTAAGGACTTGGTCAAGTTCGACGGATGAAACGTGATCGCAGACATCACACGGTCCAATGCAACGGAAGCGGAGAGATTCGATGAGCATCGAAGAGAATATCCAGACTGTGAAGGTTTTTTTTGCAGCAATGGGCCGCGGCGATAAGCAAGGGCTGCTGGCGTTGTCTGCCGAAGATATTGAGTGGATTATTCCGGGCGAGGACTGGCCGCTGGCCGGCACGCGCCACGGTCACGCCGGGCTGGCGGATTTGCTTGAGACGGCATCCAAGTCGATGGAAACGTCCACGGAACCCCGGGAGTTCGTGGCGCAAGGAGACCGGGTCCTCGTCGTCGGCGTCGCGAAGGGAAAGATCAAAGCTACGAACAAGACGTTTGTGGACGACTGGATCTTCGCCATTACGGTTCGCGACGGCAAGCTGACGAGCATCCGAGAGTATATCGACACGCAAGCACTGGCGCGGGCCGCGCGCTCGTCGAACGCCCAATCCTAAAGGAGATCCCAATGTACGACCAAACCAAGCAATCCGAGTTGATCCGGTTCGCACGTGTAGATGCGGGCTCCACCGTCATTGACGTCTACCCAGGCGACGGAGACTGGACTCGAATCTTTTCCGACGTTGTGGGACCAAAAGGACGAGTTTTCAGCTTCGTGCCCACAGAAATCACCGAGGTCATGAAAGATCAGTTCGGCAAATCGCAGGCGCTTGCGAAGGAGCCGGGCAGAGAGAATGTCGAAGCCGTTTCGGCGGACCTCGTCGCGATGCCAAACGTTACGCCGCCAGCGGATGTCCTTTGGCTGCATCTGTTTTACCATGATCTCCACACCAAGTTGGTAGGAGCCAAGGGCGCGACGGCAGCTGACTTCAATCGAGTCGTCTACGAGCGACTGAATCCCGGTGGGTTCTATGTCATCGTCGACCACTTCGCCGCCGCTGGGACAGGGACGAGCGACGCCCAGTCGCTGCATCGGATCGACCCTGCGTCCGTTCGCAAGGAGGTGGAGGCGGCCGGTTTCGTGCTGGACGCAGAAAGCACCATACTCGCAAGGAAGGACGATACTCACTCGATCAAAGCGTTCGATCCCTCGATCAAGGGCAAGACCGATCGCTTCGCCTATCGGTTCGTAAAGCACTAATGGAACTTTAGGCCATACCAAACGTTCGCCTGCCGGGGGTTTCTGCTCAGCGACGTCTGGATATGACAAATGAAGGCCGTCGCCCAAATAATTGCTCTGGTCGGTGAACCGGAGTTTCTGCATTCCATCGGGGAAAAAGCTTCGCCGAATGCAATGATCGCCCGATGGCGCCACAACGGCGGGGATTTCGACATTGCCGCATCCGATATCGTTAGCGTCGTAATAAACCTGCAAGACGGCGTGCCCGTCCGTCACAAGATCGCAGGCTCGGTGGCGCGTGCGCATGTTGCCGCAGTTGGCAGTGTTTCGGTGACGCCTGCGCATCGGCGAACTCAGCTCTCTGTCCAAGGGAAAGCTGACGTCTTGCAGCTTTTTCTCCGCGAATCCTTTCTCGAAGCCACCCTTGAGGTGCCATTTGACTGTTTGCCCTTGTTTAACTCGCATGACAGCGAACTACAGGCGGCTGCGATACAGCTTTTCGTGGCAGCGACACGAGGAGACCCGGACGATTCGCTCCTACTCGAATCCAGTGTGCGGCGCATTGCGGCGCGGTTGTTGCATCGTAGCGATCCCCGGTCTGCGCAGCCGGCGCACGGGGGTCTTGCTCGCGCGGCTCATCGTCGTGTCGACGACATGATCACTGCCGCATTGGACGACACAACGGGCTTGTCGCCCACACTGGACCAATTGGCCAGCGCCGCATGCTTAAGCGTCAACCACTTCATCCGTGCGTTCCAGCAGCAGACGGGTGTTACGCCGCATCGTCACGTCGTTCTGCGCAGGCTCGAACGAGGGATCACGATGCTGAAGAAACCAGGGAAGTCGGTTGCGGAGGTAGCCGACGGTGCCGGATTTGCGACGCCAGCGCACTTCGTAGCCACATTCAGGAGAACGATGGGCGTGACGCCCGGCGCGTTCCAGGCAGCTCTTCTCAGCTGATGCGCCATTCGTCCGCTGCGTGAACACGGATCTCCGACATCGAGCGTCAAGCCAAAAAAGGAAGTTTCGCGATATCTTACCAACGCGCTGGATATCGGTAGTTCGGGTCGGTCGGAATGCGCACGCGGCCGACGCTGCCCATATCCGTCATGAAGATCGCTATCATGCGCCGAGGTCAAAGCTCCCCCCGACGCTTGGCGGTATACGGCACCGCTGCCAAGCACCGGCACGAAACATGATCATTACGGTCTGTATTTGATCAGCGTGATCTCGACGCGTTGGTCGCCCGTGGCCGAGTTGCCTGCGAGTTTCGCTCCCGGGACGGCGGAGCGCGCGATCAGGGCCTGCGAGACACCATCGTCGATCAGCGCTTGGCGGACGACAGCAAAGCGCGGCCCGGAAAGCTCCATATTGTTCCCGGATCTAGCGCCGGTTGCGATCAGCACGGAGGCGGGATGGGTTCGCTCGATATCCCCCGCCGCAGTCTTAACGATACTCTTTCCAGCATCCTGAAGTTCCGTGCTCTGGGCCCCGAAGAAGAGGATAAAGCGTGGCTCAGCAGCGCCAGCGTTTTGGCGAAGCATGTCGTGGCCCACCAGAAGGAAACAGACCAGAACGAGCGTCGCCATCTTCCGCATTACAGAATAACGCGTGGTCCCTCGGATAGTTTCCGGCCAGCGCGGGCTTGAGGACGAAGACAATTTTTATGGACGCGAAGCGCAGCGCGATCCGTATGTGCTTAGACGATTAGCGTCGCGGACGGCCGCATCGCCGAAACATGCACAGCACGCCCGACCCGCGCTGCCGTGCGCGCCGGGCACAACCACTCAATGCGCGCGGAGCGTCAGACATCCATGGCGCTTGAACACGCGCGAAACCCGGACTGGCGGGACGATGCACCAATTCCGGCTTCAAAACCAAGGCGCCTAGTTGTGCTTCTTGGCGTCGTCGGCTGTATCCGTCACCGTGTGACCGGCACTTGAGACATCCTTGCCCGCGCCTGCGACCGTGTTGCAGGACGCCAGAAACGTTGATACGCCGATCAAGAGCAGCGCACCCATCAACGTCGTGGATATGTTCTTCCGCATGACACTCTCCTTGAGTTATGAAAGACAACGAAACCAGACCACCATCGTTCCTGCGGCCTGTTCCCGGTTCGATGCGCAACACCTCGGCGAGCTTCGGAAAGACTTCTGAGGCGATCGCTCGCAATGAGGCGGTAAACGGTCTTGCCGCCGTTGCGCGCTGGTTTGATAGGAAGATGGATGGCGTCCACCAGAATAGGCGCGTTATCAGTCAGCCATGATCAATGTGCCAGTACGCCTCCGAGCGAAATACGACAGATATATCGCGCAGGCCGAACACGCCGGTCAGCGCGCGGCCGAGGCTAGAAGCGAACCAATAAGGACGAGCTGGATGAACATCGCAAATTCCTATCGGGCATTGGCGAAGGAACTGACTCTAGGGCGACGGTAGCGGCGCTAGACCGATTGAGCGGATGGCTCCGCAAAGCTTGCGGTTCCGTCTTTGGCTACACGGGTAACCATGCGCGCGCCCTCCCAAATCTCAATCTCATATTCGTGGCAAAGTTCGCGCGCTCGATCTAGCGCGGCCAGGTCATTGCCGGCCTTGTAGTCATGGCGCTGTTCGATGTGCCCGTCACTGCCAACGCAATAGAGCTTATAATTGTGCATGCACGCCTCCAGTGGTTCACGGGAGCGCGGGCACCATGCTTTTCTGGTGTTCCTAATGTCTCTCAAACGCGGGCGGCCCCAACAGCACTACCAACGGCGACGGAACTTATCCCAATGATCGAATTGAGGCTGAGCAATATTGAACAGTACATGCTTGATGATCGTGGCAGATTTTGTCGGCTGAGGCATTTCCAGACTTCCCTTTGGGATGACACTCGGCCTCTGCACTACTAGCCCCGGCGATGCCCCTCGCTGGGGCTTATTTTTGGCGGGCGCCAAATTTGGTCCTGGGTTTGTCAAAGACAACATCGCCCAATCCCGAACGGAACACAGATGGATAAGCACCTCAAAGGTATCGCGATGCCCAAATCATATGCAGATGCAACCCAGAGCAATCGATTGCTGGGCGCGTTGGAGCCAGCTAGCCGAGAGCGGATTGGCCCTCATCTTCAACCAGTCGAGTTCAAGTTAGGCGCGGTCGTGTGCGAGGCGGGCGGCCAGCTCAAGCACGCGTATTTCCCGCAAAGCTCCGTGCTTTCGTTGCTCACTGTTCTGGAAAACGGCTCGGCAATCGAGACCGCAAACATAGGTCGCGAAGGTGCGTTCGGCCTCTTTGCGGCGATGTATAGCCGCGTCTCCTTCAATCGTTGTCTCGTGCAATTGGAAGGAGAAATGGTTCGCTGCCCCATTGCCCTATTGGAATCGGAGTTTAGGCACAGTGAACATGTGCGCAATCTCTTCGTCAGCTATTCGGAAACGCAGCTGTCACAAGTCCAGCAGACGGTCGCGTGCAATTCCATGCACACGACGGAAGAGAGAATGTGCCGATGGCTTCTCATGATGCACGACCGTGCGCAAGGCAAAGCCCTGCCATACACCCACGAGTTCCTGTCGCATATGCTGGGCGCCAATCGAAAATCCGTAACGCTCGCCGCGCAGGCAATGCAGGCCGCCGGTCTCATAAATTATCGACGGGGAAAGATTCAAGTTGTTGACCGGCCTGGTCTGGAAAAGGCCTCGTGCGAGTGCTACGCCATCGTCAAGGAGCGCTTCGACGCCTTCCTGACACCGCCAGCGAGCGCAGTTCAGGGCAATACAAAAGGGCGAACCAAAAGGGGCGGGAAAACCGAAAATAGCTGACGATCTGGAAGTCAGCTCACAACGGTGAGATATGGAATGACAAGCGCGCGAAGCGCGGTGGCAATTTGTGCGCCATCGTAGGGCTTTTGGATGTACTGCCAATCGGCCGGAAAATCGTCTGCCTTTGGAGTACCCGACGTCATGAGCAGGCGTATTAGCGGCCAGCGCTCGGCAACAGCGCGCCCCAGATCCATTCCATTGCGATGTCCAGGTACGCGGATTTCCGTGAAGACCGCGCGAATATCGCGGCGGGCTTCGAGTATTGTTATCGCTTTATCCGTGTTGGGCGCGTCAAGCGCCGCGAAGCCGGCATCTTTGACCATCTGAATAGTTTCCATCCGGATGATCGCTTCATCTTCGACGACCAGAACGACAGGTTTTTCCAAGATTCCGTCCTCGTTCACGCCATCGGAAAATGCGTGTTGCAACATGCAGTGGCCGATAGGTGGACTGGCTAGCTCGGTGTTCCGGTCCCAACATCGAACGACCCGCTGTCCGCCAGAGCGGCCCACATTTTTGCCATCCGGGCAAAATGCACTTTCAGATGCGGTCTATCGGTCTCGATGCCAAGCTGCCGACAGTCTGCCTCCAGACGGAGGCACTCCAGTGCACGCTTTCCACTATCGTCCGATCCGAACATCGCGCACCTTTGAACTCGGGAGCGCGATTGTCGCACGGCACCGGATGCCCGGTCGGTGGCGTACACCACAGATAAAGCCGAGCTACGCGGCGGTTTGAGAAGATAGCGCGATCATTTTCGCGAATGAGAAAAGCTGGAAGCCAAATCGCCTGCACGGACGGCGTGTCATTATGGCGACGGATACCCGCCCGATGCTTCTAAGGCTCTGTTGAAACGGTGTTTTTTTGAGTCGGCAGCATGGATGGACCGGCGAGGCCCCCTTGGGGAATTGGAGGCAATAGCACGCATAATCTGTTTTACCACTGTAAGGCGAACGGTTATGATCGCCGCGATTGCACCGCGATATGCGATTGCGATTGCCGCAAGTCTACGGTTCCAGCGGCGCCTCCGCTTCGAGGTCAGCGCCGTAATCTAAGCGGCGTGCGATCAGGACCTCGGAGAAGGAGCCGAGAATGGCGATCAAACCCAAAGCATCGTTCGATCCAA